>JAGRIO010000471.1 GCA_020443225.1 Pseudomonadales bacterium | reverse complement strand
TTGTGCAGGATGACGTATTGTTCTTCAGGGGTCAGTGGGTTGCGTTTGTCGCTCATCAGGGTTACTCCGTGAGTCTGGTTTTCGGTCTGTGTCACGGTGCCTGAGCTGTTTGCTCAGTGCACCTCGGATAAGGTCTTCATGGCAGCTTCCAACATGCGTGTTACCTGTGCGGCAATGTCCTGCAACTGTGCCGGATCGTGGCTGGTGACCCGCGGTGTGTGAATGTGACCGGTAGGTATGCTGCTGCCAAGTTCATTACGCAGCCGGATGCTCCGGTAAGAAATTTCATTCGAAAGGTAACCGCCGCCACTGCCACGAACAGCAATCTGATCCTGCAGTTCCGCCAGCGAGTCTGGTTCAGAAGTTTTTTCCAGCGTGGTGACCTGGTGGTTGTCGTGAATATCATAGGTGCCGTCAATCTGTTGCATAGCCGCAGCGGGCAGACTGAATTCAACGAATTCTGGCCCCGCCATTGGTTGGCCATTCAGCAGGCCAATCACCGGGTTGGTTTCGCTGCCGCCAGCATGAATATTCAGATTGTCTGGTGCCGAGGCGCTGCGGCGTCTGCCAGGGAATCGTTCAAGGTCAAACATGGCACGCCCCATGGAAACGGTGACGACGAGGTCGGCCTGTTGGTCGCGATAGACTGGTATCAGCAGACGCTCGACTTCTCCCTCGTCAAAGTCGCTGTACCGGACAGGAAAGGTAACGGTGTTGATCGTGGCGGTCCTGCCAGCGGAGGTCAGTTGCCTGCCATCCAGCCACAGGGCTATGACCCCTGATGGATTGGTCTGCTGGATGTTCTGATCCAGCAGAAAGGGATCAAAACCAGTCAACAGGATTCTGAAATCACTCTGGCTGTCATAACTGATGTCTGCCCGGCCGCGACTGTGGTCTTCGAGTTTCTCGATGGCCAGAAGACGTTGTTCCGGTGTCGGGTCGAACCTGAAATTACCGGTACGGATAAGACGTGTCAGTATCAGCCGTGCCCAGTACAGACTCCGGTCTTCAAAGGTATGCTGTTGCTGCACGCTTGACCGGGCGGCCTGCCACAGATCACTGCCAGCTTCTGCGGCAACCGCTGTCAACTGACTGCCGGAACCACATTCCTGCAGTTTAGCGACCCAGGCGGCGGAAAGAGCGGAAGCTTGCGCAAGGACGGCAGGCATGGCGGTTTCTGCCGTCCCGATCCGCTCTTCTTCTACGGTGGCGGCAAATACTTGTGCAGTGATTGTCATCAGGCAAACCAGGGTGATGAAACGGCGCATTGTCTTCGCCTCGTCCGGTGTGAGTTCAGGAAAAATGGCAGCCAGAATATTATCATGGGTGGGATAACTGCGCAGTCATTAAGCAGATTATCCCTGAGAGACGACGCATCAGTTCACCATGCAGGTTCCGCAGGTCCTGGTTCTGTACCCTGCCAGATAAGTCGCGCATACTAATGGCGCCGCTTGCAAAAGTCTCTGAGATTCAGACTTCCGGAAAAATCTATGAAGAAATTGTTGATTGCGACACTGATAGCCCTGCTGGGTCTGGCAGGATTTGGTGTCTGGCAGGTAAAGATTGTCAATCCAGCCGTAGAAGCCGAGTTGAAGAATGATCCTTCAGGAGAACGGGCGGCGCGGACTATGCTGCTGACATTTGTCGATGGCAAAACCATTCCGGTTAACTATCTGGAAGAAAACGGCAAGATCTATGCAGGGGCAGATGGTGGCTGGTGGAAACGGTTCAGTGGCAAGGGTGAACCGGTGGACATGCTGATCCGGGGCCGTGCGATGTCCGGTTATGCTGTCGCGATCACTGATGATCCCGCTTATACCCACGACATTTTCAGTCGTCTGCGCCCCAAAGTGCCAGCCTGGTTACCAGACTGGCTGAATGGGGTGCTGATTGAGATTACGCCGGATCAGTGAGCGTGACCGTGGCTGATCTCTTCTTCAGTCGCTTCCCGGACCGATTCAATCTCGACACTGAAATGTAACTGTTCACCGGCGAGCGGATGATTTCCGTCGATGGTGATCACATCGCCGTCGACTTTGGAAACCGTGATAATTCTCGGACCGCTCTGGGTATCAGTCTGAAACTGCATACCGACTTCAACATTTTCAATGCCCTGGAATACCTCTCTTGGTACTTCCTGAATCAGATCGGGGTTGGCTTCGCCATAGGCATCCGCCGGAGCCACAGAGACCTGCAGTTTATCTCCGGTACTTTTGCCTTCCAGTTCACTTTCCAGGCCTGGAATCAGCGCCCCGGTTCCGTGCAGATACACGAG
>JAGRIO010000470.1 GCA_020443225.1 Pseudomonadales bacterium | reverse complement strand
AGGGACAAAACTGTGGCGGGCAAGTGCGATCAGGCAAGAGGCAACACCCGCCATGCATTCGTTTTTCTTGTTAATTCATGATGAAATCAGGACCTGTCATCGTTATTCACGGAAACATCATGCACAAGAGAATCTGCCCAATCTGTGAAGCCGGCTGCGGACTGACTGTTTCAACCGATGGCAGAACCGTTACCGCCATCGCCGCCAATCAGGATGACACATTTTCCAGCGGACATGTCTGCGCCAAGGGTCTGTCGCTGGCAGAACTGGATGCCGACCCCGACCGGCTGCGCACGCCACTGATCCGGCGCGATGGCAAACTGACAGAAGCGAGCTTTGAGGAAGCATTCGCTCTGATCAACGACAAACTGAACAGCATCATCGCAGCCCATGGTCCGGCGGCCGTAGCGACCTATATTGGTAACCCGACTGCGCACAACATTGGCATGTCGCGCAGCCTGGGTATATTTCTCGGTAGTGTCGGGTCACCCAATATCTTTTCCGCGGGAACTGTTGATCAGGTTCCCAAGCAACTCGCCTCAAAACTCATGTTTGGCGATGACATGGCAATTCCGGTTCCGGATTTGGAACGCGCTGACCTGCTGCTAATGCTCGGGGCCAATCCCATCGTGTCAAATGGCAGTCTGTGGATGATACCCGGGTTTCGTGACAAGTTGCGGTCATTCAGGCAGCGCGGCGGCACCTTTATCACAATTGACCCGCGCCTCACCGAAACCGCGAGACTGGCTAATCAGCACATCAGTATTCTGCCTGGTACTGACGCCCTGCTGCTGGGGGCCCTGATCAATCAACTGGTTAGTGCAGGCCTCACCCCAGCGCAGCATTATCCGGTAACTGGCTGGGATGAATTGTTATCCTGGCTGGCACCCTTAACGCCTGAACTGGCCGCCGCAGGCACGGGTATCGATATTGACGTGATCAGAGGGCTGGGTGAGCGGCTTCGACAAGCCAGGTCACCGGTCGTCTATGGCCGGGTAGGTACCACGCTGCAACGTTTCGGCACCACCACCAGTTTTCTGATTGAGGTTCTCAATCTGTTGACCGGAAGTCTGGATAACAAAGGTGGTGCCGTGTTCCCGGAACAACCATTTCAGGAGGCCGGACGCAAAGCGCCGGGGCCAGAGTCAGGTCGGTATCACTCCCGGGTATCTGGTCGTGCCGAGGTGCTGGGACAGATGCCCGTCAGCGTCCTGGCCGAGGAGATTGAAACGCCGGGACCCGGTCAGATCAGGGCGCTGGTAACCTTTGCGGGGAACCCGGTGGTGTCCAATCCCGACAGTCAGCGCCTGAGCCGCGCGCTCGGCTCGCTGGATTTTATGCTGTGCATCGACATCTACCACAACGAAACCACTCGTATGGCTGATGTGGTCTTGCCAGGTACTTCGCCGTTTGAAGACAGTCACTATGATCAGTTTCTGGGCGCCATGGGACACCGCAATGTGGCGCGCTACAGCCCTGCCATTTTTTCTGCACCGAATCTGAGTGAATGGCAGTGTGGTCTTGCGCTGGCTGCCATCGTCCGTACCAGAAAGGTCCCGGACGCAGCAGATGCCACGATTTCGTCCTCCGAAATCGTGGCATCTGCTGTCGCTCGCTACACTAACGACCCGGATAGTCCGCTCTTTGAGCGGGACGTGCAGGAAATCATGGCCATGATTGGTCCGGAAACTGGTGTAGAGCGCATTCTTGATCTGGGTATCAGGGCGGGTCGCTTTGGCGATCACTTCGGAACCCGTGAAGGTCTGACACTACGACAGATGATCGAAAACCCTGACGGCATTGATCTGGGGCCACCCAGAACCAACCGACTGGCGGAGATTATCAATACCCCATCGGGCAGGCTGGAACTTGCACCTGAAATCCTGAAACAGGACATTGAGAGATTACTGACACAAACCGCTAATGCGGGCACTAACGCAGGTACTAACCACGAACTGCTGCTGATCGGACGCCGCGGCACCCGCACCAATAACAGCTGGCTCGGTAATCTGAGCCGGCTGGGCCGCGGCAGCCGGCAATGCGTTCTGGAGATACATCCGGACGACGCAGCCAGACATGGCGTAAACCAGGGCGACTGGGTCAGCATTACTTCCCGCCTGTCCAGTGTGAAGGCGATGGTTGAGGTGACGAGTCATGTACGCGCCGGGGTTGTTGCCCTGCCCCACGGGTTCAGCGAAGACCGTTCGATCAGGCAGCACAGGACGCAAACCGGGGCCAACTATAATCAGCTGATACCGGTCACCGATGTCGATGAACCCAGCGG
>JAGRIO010000469.1 GCA_020443225.1 Pseudomonadales bacterium | reverse complement strand
TCATCGCCATTGGCATGGGAATGAATCTGAATGCCGTTTTCCCAGAAAGGTCGCATTCTCTCGACCATGTCTTTCCAGGGTATCTCACCAGTCAGGCCCTCTTCGCCGTCCAGGTAGCCTGGGAAATTGAGCCTGAGGGTCATGGACGGGTAGGATCCGTCATTAATGAATTTCACCCCGTGAACGGCCAGCCGGTCTGTCGCTTTTTCCGCCATATCCCGGTAAAAGTTCAGGAAGTCATCACCAAATCGTTTGCGCAATGTGGGTTCAAAGGGGACAAGAAACATTCTGAGTGGCAAGTCGCCAGCAGCCATGGCTGTTTCATGATCTGCCCATTCGCGATCAAAGGATTCGACGCCATAGATCATGTCAGCGCTGGTGGTAATACCGCTATTGACTGCAACCTGACCCTGGGTCTTAAGGGCAGCCAGCCCGAAATTGTGGGCGTAAACATGCTGACGCACCGGCCTTGTTGCAACAGCTGTAGCTTCAGTTTCAATAAACCAGCCGTTTAATCTGCCGTCGGGATATCGTCCCAGCCCGTGAACCCGGCTCTCGTCAGTAACACCGGTAAGCGCCAGCATCGGCGTGTTGGTGTAAATAATGTGGGGGGCATAGCACATGACCCAGATAGGTATCTCGGTGGAAATTGCGTCAAGCATGCCCCTGTCCAGGTGACCTTCCTGCATACCAGGGTCGTATCCCCAGGCAAGTATCGGGTCCGGCTTATCCTGCTGTCCTGATTCATTGCGACCTGCAACCAGTGCTTTGAGGCGCTCAATTACTGCGTCACGATCGCGCAATGGTGAAACCGGGTGGCCTGTGGTGTCGGTGGAGGCAATGGGCCCGACATAATTCAGCCCCATAAATGTGCCAGACAATCGCAGATGGGTATGTGGGTCTATAAAGCCGGGCAGCAAGACTTTGTCGGCAAAAGTATCGTCTATCTCGTGAGGAATTCGACGCAGCCAGGGCTGCATGCTTTCTATACTGCCGACCGAAACGATCTTACCGTCGGCGATGGCCACTGCGTCAGCTGTGGGACGCCCCGGATCCATCGTATGAATACGGGCAGCCCGTAAAACTCTTAGTTTGCTGATCGTCATGATCGTCCACCTTTCGTACTATTTGCCGGCGACTTTACTATAGTTAACATAGTTTTCATATATGAAATATGATAGCTTCTCAGCATCGTTATCAATCATCTGGATGTTAATCAGTTTGTCTAACAAGAATGACAACAAATTCGGCTTGCAGCTGCGTGCATTCAGGAAAGCAAGAGGCATGACACTTGCCCAGCTTGCTGCTGCTTCAAACATTTCAACGGCAAATTTATCAAAGGCAGAGAACGGCAAAATCTCACCGACCTATGATGTACTGGAGAAGCTCGCCCGTGGGTTAGATATATCCTTCAGCGATCTTGTTTCGGAACAGGGTCCAGCTTCTCAGGCTGTCGCTTCGCCAGCGGCAGGAAGGATTTCGGTGAATCGGGGCGACTTCGCGACCACGATCTCTACAGATCAATACGACTATACCTACCTGAGCGCAGACCTGAAGTCCAAGAAAATGGTGCCGATCATTATGCGGATGAAGGCTAACGCCATTGAATCCTTCGGTGACCTGATAAGCCACGGCGGCGAAGAATTTCTGTTTGTACTGCGGGGAATCGTAGACGTGCATACCGAGCACTACGAGACAATCAGGCTTAAGAAAGGCGAGAGTATGTACCTGGACAGCAGTATGGGGCACGCATTTATCGCAGCTGGCAAGTCAGATGCTGAAATTCTCACCGTTGCCACTGAACCTGTTGACATGACTTCCGGGCCTTTGCGAGGTGGCAAGTGAGAGAGAAGTATTCGATCTTTAGTCTGGCTTCAAACGCAGCAAAGTACCATGAGAACTGGCAGCGTGTCTGGCGCAGTCCTCCTTTAAAGCCTGACTATGATGTGATTGTGATCGGCGGCGGCGGTCACGGTCTCGCTACGGCTTACTATCTGGCGAAGGTTCATGGTCTCAAGAATGTGGCCGTCATAGAAAAAGGCTACCTTGGCGGTGGCAACACAGCGCGCAACACCACTATTGTCAGATCAAACTACCTCTGGGATGAAGCGGCACAACTTTATGAGTTTTCTCTGAAACTGTGGGAAGGTCTGAGTGAGGAACTGAATTTCAACACGATGTTCAGCCAACGAGGGGTCCTGAACCTTGGTCATTCCTTGCAGGACATGCGCGATATCGAACGCCGCGTTAATGCAAACCGGTTGAATGGTATTGATGGCGAAGTGTTAA
>JAGRIO010000468.1 GCA_020443225.1 Pseudomonadales bacterium | reverse complement strand
TCCCGTAACTGGGCGAGAAATTCCTCGCTGCCTTCAATCAGCGCTGAAACCACTTCACCAGGGCAATTCAGGGCATTTCTGTTGACGGTGTTCGATATCAGAATACGTCCGCCGACGCCGACACACAGCAAGTCATCAAGATTCATGACGATGCTGTCCTGGGAGATACCTCTGAAAACAGAGGCATCGCCGGTTTCCTTGTATTTCAGATAACCGATGATGGACTTGGTACCTGCGCCATCAGAGTGGATGACGTTGCATTTCTCCGGGTCGCCGCTCAGGAAATCTTCGGTAATTTTGCAGAAGGCACCGGGGATGACACCTGCATCCAGGCCATCCACCACGTTATGAACTTCGGTCTTGTCAGCGCTGACGCCCCGTGACTGATAACGGCTGTTACTGGCTTCGGCGACCACAAACCCGGACCTGTCGCGGGCGCTGATCAGACCCCGGAACTCCAGTTGGCGGAAGGCCTTGGCAACGGTATTGGCGGCGATGTCGTTGTCGGCTGCCAGAGACCGGATGCTGGGTAGCTTGTCACCTGCGCGGAGTTCTCCGGCATTGATGGCAAAGTGGATCTGATCGATGATCTGCTGAAATACGGGTACCGGGCTGTTGCTGTCGATGCTGAGATTCATGGATAGGTTCCGTGGAAGGTGGGGAAGGAACGACTGTATTATTGGAATGATACAGATTGCCGGATGCCTGAGCCACTAAAAATTCGCGTTTCTCTCCGTGGCTTCTGAAATTCAATCGTCACATCGCCTATAATGCGCGCTCGGAAATATGAGGTGGAAACATGCTGGTCATCGTTGACTATGATGCAGGTAACCTGCGCAGCGTGCAGCGGGCCTGTGCAAAGGTGGGTATGACGGCAGAGATATCTGCTGATCCTGACCTGATTCGCAGGGCCGACAAGGTTATTTTTCCTGGTGTGGGTTCGGCTGAATCAGCTGTCGACACTCTGCATCAGCGAGGTCAGTTCGAAGCGCTGCAGGAGGTTTATCAGGCCGGCAAGCCTATGCTGGGTATCTGCCTGGGTTCGCAGATTGTGCTGGAATTCTCGGCTGAAGGTGACAAAGACTGTCTGGGGCTGATCAAAGGTGTGGTGAGCAAATTTGATTTTACGGACCGCTCGCTGAAAATTCCCCATATTGGCTGGAATGAAGTAGAGATCGTTCAACCTCACCCCCTGCTCAAAGGCATAGAATCCGGTGATGAGTTTTATTTCGTGCACAGCTACTTTACCCGGCCTGCAGATAAGAACGATATCTATGGAATGACTGAATATGGTCATCCTTTCTGCTCGATGCTGGGTCATGACAATTTATTTGCTACCCAGTTTCACCTGGAAAAGAGTGGCAGAAAGGGTCTCGCCATTCTGGCGGCATTTGCAACCTGGAACGGAGACAGCCAGTGTTAAGTAAAAGAATTATTGCCTGTCTGGATGTGCGTGAAGGCAAGCTGGCGAAGAGCGTGCGGTTCGTTGATACCCAGGATATTGGCGACCCGGTCAGTAAGGCCAGAGAATATTATGACGATGGACTTGATGAACTGGTGTTCTATGACATTACTGCCTCCAGCGATCAGCGCAACATCATGCTGGACGTAGTGGAAGCGGTTGCAGAGCAGGTTTACATCCCCTTTTCTGTCGGTGGTGGAATCCGGACTGTCGAAGATGCCAGCCGATTGCTGTGGGCGGGCGCAGAAAAAATCAACGTCAATTCTGCGGCAGTTCAGCGCCCGGAACTGATTGCGGAATGTGCCTATGCGATTGGTAATCAGAATGTTGTGCTGTCGATGGACATCAAACGGGTGGAAGTTTGCCGTGAATTTCCCAGTGGTTATGAGGTCGTTATCAATGGCGGCAGAACCCCGATGGGTATTGATGCGCTGGCATGGGCGCTGCAGGGTGAAGAACTGGGTGCCGGTGAGCTGGTGGTCAACTCCATCGATGCCGATGGTACCCGGGAAGGGTATGAAATCAATCTGACCCGTATGATTGCCGAAGCGGTATCCGTACCGGTGATTGCCTCCGGCGGTGCCGGTAAGCCCGAGCATTTGCTGGAAGTGCTGACGGAAGGTAAGGCAGACGCAGCCCTTGTGGCGTCTATGGTGCATTACGGTGATTATACCGTCAGCGGCCTGAAGCAGTGGTTGCACGACCAGGGTGTCAAGGTCCGTCTGAAATACTGAACCGCACCTGCTCTTCATCTGCTGGTTATGCTGGCCGGATTTCAGCCCCCTGATTTTCAGACGGGATGATGTCGCCGGTTAAAAAGCTGCTGTAAATG
>JAGRIO010000045.1 GCA_020443225.1 Pseudomonadales bacterium | reverse complement strand
GTACCAGGCCATCAGATGGTGGCCAAAGGTAATCGGCTGAGCGACCTGTAAATGTGTAAACCCCGGCAGAATGGTATCAGCTTCTTTTTCGGCCAGGTCCAGCAAACCCAGTTGCAGTCTGGTGATGAGCCCCTGAATGATATCGATCTGATCCCGCAGATAAAGGCGAATATCCGTTGCAACCTGATCATTTCTGGACCGCCCGGTGTGCAGCATCTTACCAACGGCGCCGATTCTGTTGGTCAGCGCTGCCTCGATATTCATATGGACATCTTCAAGGCTGACTGACCATTTGAAATCGCCGGCGCTGATCTCTGCAGCAATGGCTTCGAGACCACCTACAATAGCCTGCTGCTCATTGCTGTTGAGTACGCCGACTCTGTTCAGCATGGTTGCATGGGCAATACTGCCGCGAATGTCCTGCAGCGCCATTTCCTGGTCGAAGTTTACGGAGGCGGTAAAAGCTTCTACAAAAGCGTCGGTAGCTTCTGTGAATCTGCCATCCCAGAGTTTCTTGTCGCCGCTGTCTGTTTTGTCACTCATGAGGGGATCCGGGTATTTCGTCTGGAAAAAAGAGGCGAGAGTATAGCAGCTTCCATTTGTGGTTATACTGTCTGCGCGAACCTGGCACCCGTTCATCCCCGTGTGACCGGGAACACCCTGTTTATTTGCCTGAACCTGAGCAACCCATAATTGAGCGACGACAAGCCTCTCAGCGATGACTTTTTTCTGCCCGATTTGTGCCAGGCACAGAGTATTCTGTTCCTGGTACTGGTGGCGGAGCTTCTGGTACTGGTGATTGTTCTCGCGCAGGGCAGCCTGATGCAGTTCGACTGGGGTCAGTTAGGCCTGACCTCATTGTTTGTGCAGTGGGTCGTGCTCTCTTCCGCCGCGGTGCTGTGTAATTTTCGCCCCATACTGATGAAGCTGAGTGTGGCGGCAGCAACAGCCACCGGTTACTGCCTTATTCTGTCTCTGACGCTGGTTTTCTCGCTGATTGCCGAATGGGTAACCCGCGATCCGGCCACCAGCTGGGGAATGGTGCAGGCAGGTGACGTGCTGCGTAATCTGATTGTTGCGGCAGTGATGACTGGCATCGCCTTCCGCTACTTTTTCCTGCAGCATCAGTTGCGACGGCAGGAGCAAGCAGAGCTCAAGTCACGCATTCAGGCACTACAGAGTCGCATCCGTCCCCATTTCCTGTTCAACAGCATGAATATTATCGCCAGCCTGATTGCCGTAGACCCGGAAACCGCTGAAGAAGTCGTCGAAGATCTGTCGGTGTTGTTCCGGGCCAGCCTAAATCAAAGCAGCGACAAACCCGTCCCTCTCAGTGACGAGCTCGATTTGTGTCGTAAGTATGTGCACATCGAGGGATTGCGGCTGGACGAGCGGCTGAGAGTTGACTGGGATGTTCAGGTAGACCCTGACAGTATCAGGATACCGCTTCTGACCCTGCAACCCCTGCTGGAAAATTCCATTTACCATGGTATTCAGCCGCTGCCCGGGGGCGGTACGGTGACAGTGTCTATTTATGAGCAGGAAGGGCATCTGGTCACCTGCATTACCAATCCTCGGCCCGATAAAAACTACTCTCATGCCCATGGCAACCGCATGGCTCTGGACAATATTGCCCGAAGGCTCGAGGCAATCTATGGCCGGGAAGCAAAAGTGGAAACTGAAAGCCTGGAAACCACTTTTCGGACAACTATCAGCTATCCTTTAAAGAGTGCTATTGCGGCGGGTCTGTCTGACTGACGCAGAAGGCTTTCATGGATGATCCTCAAAAATGTGAACGGGTTCACATTTTTCAGTCAGATAGGCAAAATTCCGTTCCGTTTTGTGCGTTACGTCGCAGTTTTGTAGAAATATTCCAGTAATTTGCTTATCCGAGGAGCGGCTTTATCCGCTCGACGAACGGCAAAATAAGAAAACGAGGTTCTCTCAAGATGAAAGTTTTAGTGGTTGACGACGAAAAGCTGGCTCGCGAAAGACTGATCAGAATGGTCAACACGCTGGATGACTATCAGGTAATGGGCGAGGCAGCCTGCGGAGAAGAGGCGGTCATGAAGGCCATGGAGCTGGAACCGGATATTGTCCTGCTGGATGTGCGGATGCCCGGCATGGACGGTATGGCTGCCGCCAACAAAATAGCGGACCTGCAATCACCACCTGCGGTGGTGTTCTGTACGGCGTTCAGTGAGCATGCGATAGACGCCATTGACGCTAACGCATCGGGGTATCTGCTGAAGCCGGTGAGAAGAGATGCGCTGGTGGAAACCCTGGGTAAGATAGGGCGTACCAACCGGGTGCAGGAACAGGCAATCACTGGTGAAGATGTAGCGGCCAGGCCTCGTGCCCGGACCCATATCAGTGCCAAAACCAGGCGCGGTATTGAGTTGATTCCCTTGTCTGAGATCCGCTTCTTTCAGGCAGATCACAAATATGTGACCGTCCGCCATGAAAGCGGTGAAGTGCTGATTGATGACACCTTACGTGATCTTGAGGATGAATTCGGAGACAAGGTGGTCAGGATTCACCGCAATGCGCTGGTCATGATGGACCATCTGGAAGGACTTGAGCGGGACCCTCATGGTCACTATCAGGTTCGCTTGCGCGGCGTTGACGACAAGCTGGACGTCAGTCGCCGGCATGTGTCCGGATTGCGAAGGTTAGTGCAATCACTCTGAGTGACTGGCGGAACCACGCGTGATACTGAAAAAGCGGCTATAATGCCGCTTTTTTATGCGCGCTGATCGCGTCAGGAAGATCTGAATTGAATACTCTTACCATTGCTACCCGGGAAAGCGCGCTGGCGTTATGGCAGGCCAACTATGTCAGGGACCAGTTGCAGGCTGCACATCCGGGTCTGGAAGTCATCATCAATGGCATGACTACTCAGGGTGACCGGGACAAGCAATCACCGCTGTCTCAGATGGGCGGCAAGGGCGTGTTTGTCAAAGAGCTGGAAGTCGCGCTGATGGAAAACCGTGCAGATATTGCGGTGCATTCCATGAAAGATGTGCCTTCGGAGCTACCCGAAGGGCTGGTGTTGCAGGCCATCTGCATCCGGGAAGATCCCAGTGATGCCTTTGTATCCAATAATTACAGCACCTTTGCGAGCCTGCCAGCCGGAGCCAGGGTCGGTTCTTCCAGCCTGCGCCGACGATTACAGCTGCAGGCGCTGCGTCCGGATCTGACTTATCTGGAGTTGCGCGGAAATGTACCCACCCGGCTGCAAAAGCTGGACGATGGCGAGTTTGAAGCCATTATTCTGGCTACTGCGGGTCTGAAAAGACTGGGTCTTGGTGACCGGGTGACAGAATCCATCGATACCGCGGTCAGTATTCCGGCAGCTGGTCAGGGCGCTGTTGGCATTGAATGCCGTGCCGGAGATACGCGGGTTACCGGATTACTTGAAGCGATCAATCATCAGGACACTTACCTCCGGGTCATGTGCGAACGGGAGATTTCCACGGGTCTGGGTGCTAATTGCAATTTACCCATCGCCGCCTTTGCGGAACTCGATGGTGACACTGTCACCCTGTCGGCGTATGTGAACAGTCCAACCGGTGATCAGCCCCTCAAAGTGATCAGACGCGGTCCGGCGGCAGAAGGACAGGCACTGGCCCGGGAGGTCACCAGGGCATTGCTGGACCAGGGTGCCGGGGATTTACTGGCCCGCCATCCGTGAAGAAACTGCTTCTGACCCGGGAGCACGAACAAAACCAGCGCCTGATCGGTCTGCTGGACCCTCAGCTGCGTCAGCAGCTGGAGATTGCAGAATTGCCCTTGCTCGAGATCGTGCCCCTGCCGGTAACTGCCGGAATGCGTCAGTTGGTGCAGGATCTAGATTTGTTTGATCATGTGATTTTTATCAGTCCAAATGCTTCGCGGTTGGGCATGTTGTTGCTTGAGTCCTTCTGGCCCCAATGGCCCATTGCGCTCAGGTGGTATGCGGTGGGGCGGGCGACAGCTGCAGAGCTAGCGCCTTATGGCATCAACGTATTGCTGCCCCGGGAAGAGCGCACTGAGGGCTTGTTGCAGCTGCCTTCCCTGCAGTCGCCGGCCGGGGATAAAGTGCTGATAGTCAAAGGTGTGGGCGGCAGAACCCACCTGGCGGAGACACTGCAGGCGCGTGGAGCACAGATCAGCTATCTGGAACTCTATGAACGGCGGGGACTTTCATACCCGGCTGAGGTACTCATGAGTTCTCCGCCAGACCTGGTTGTGGTGATGAGTGGTGAGGCCCTGCAAACCCTCATACCTGCGCTTCAGTACCTGCGCGTTCACACCCGGACAGCGGATGGTAAGCCCTGCTTACCTGACCTGCTGGTGCCTTCCACACGACTTGAAACAATGGCATTGGCAGCGGGTTTTGATAAAGTCTTTGTCACGGAACCCGGCGCGGAAGAGATTGCCAAGTGCATTGGTGACCGGATCACAGCAACAGGGACATCGCCGTAACAATCGCCGCATGAATCAGAGTTGAACCAAATGACAGATGATAACAAGACTGAAGTACTTGATGAGCAGCTGAATGAGGCTTTCGAGCGACTCGGGAAAAACGCTTCCGTCCCTCCGGAAACGGTTCACACTCGCAGTCTTGCAGGCGGATTGGCGATTTTCGTTGCGCTTATCGCACTGGGCGTTGCCAGCTATCCGGTCTACAAACTGGAATTCGCACCTGCCGAAGTCGAAGAATCCACTGCAGATGCGGCGTCCGCAGCCATGCAACATGCTGATAAATTGATCGCGGAGTTGAAGCGCGAACAACAGCAGCAACTTACTGCAGTGGATGAACGTCTGCGCCAGCTTGATGCACAACTGGCGGCAGCTGACGCAGATAAGGATCAGGTCAGTAGCACAGTGCTGAATGCGGGCCTTGAAAAACTGCGGAATGAAGTCAGAGCCATGGTCGGAACCAGCCGACAGGACTGGATTCTGGCGGAGGTTGAGTATCTGCTCCGACTGGCTAATCAGCAACTGCTGATGCAGAAAGATCCTCAGTCAGCATTGTCTTTGTTGCGTGCGGCAGACGAAACGCTTCGTGACAATGAGGGGCTGACCGCTTTCCAGTTGCGTGAAGCCATCAACGCAGATATTGCCAGACTGGAGGCGGTTGAAGATCTGGATACAGATGGTATTTACCTGCGGCTTGCCGCGCTGGCTGCTCAGGTGGAACGCTTACACCGGCAACCCTATGCCTATATCCAGCCTGAATCTCAGGCGCCGGTAGTGTTTGATGATTCCATGACTCTTACTCAGCGACTGATGCTGTTGCTGGAAAGGGCCGGTACCCGGCTGGCATCACTGGTTGATTATCGTCGCGAGGGCGAAGTAATTACCCCGGTTCTGCCGCCGGAGGAAGAATACTATCTGCGACAGAATCTGATTCTTAAATTACAGATAGCGCAACTGGCGTTACTGCGCCGTGATGCTGCGGTGTATCAATCTGCCCTGCATGAAGCTGCTGACTGGGTGACCCGCTATTTTGACCAGACTCATCAGGGAAGCCAGGCTATGTTTCAGGGGCTGCAGAGCCTGAGTGCCATCGATATACATCGCACTTTGCCGGATATCAGCCATTCGCTGCGGATTGCCAGAGATCTGACAGGTCGCAGTGCCAGCCGTCAACAGCCAGTAGTGGTCCCCCGGCAGGAAAGCAATACGACAGAGGCGGCACCGACCGAGGGGGCGGTGGATGAATCGTCCGCAAGCACCAGTGCGACAGAGGGAGATGCGCCATGAAACGCGCACTGATCATACTGGTGGTGGTCATTATCGCGTTTCTGGGTATCGGAACCCTTATGGAACGTGATCCGGGTTATGTTCTGTTGTCCTGGAATGGCCGCACCTTCCAGACCGGAATCTGGGTATTTCTGATCATTTATTTATTGATGCTGACTGGTGGTTATTACGGGGTTCGCACCTTCCGGGCTGTGGCCCACTCCAGTGAACGTTTTGCGGCCTGGCGCGAAGCCCGGCGATTGCGTAAGGCGCGGGATCTTTCCGCCCGTGGCCAGATGTTGCTGCAGCAAGGTGAGTATGCCCGTGCAGAAAAGTTTCTGGTCAGCAGCGCGCAGCACCATGATTACCCTGCGCTGAACTATATTGCGGCGGCGCGGGCGGCAAATGCTCAGGGCAACAGTGAAAACCGTGAGAAGTACCTGAGTCTGGCAGAAGAGGCGGATGCTGGTGATCTGGCCGCTATTGCTGCAGCGGAGATGTACGCAACTGGTCATGACTGGTCCGCAGTTGAGAAAAAGATCGGTCATCTCACCAGCCCAAAGGCATTGCCACTGCGGCAGGAAGCTTTGTTGCAGTTGCGTGAGTGGCAGAAATTGCTCGATCTTTTACCCCAGATTCGCAAAACCATGGATGATCAGGCAGCGTTTCTGGCGTTCAGTCAGCGGATTGCTGTTGCACGTCTGAGCGGAGAAGGTAACACCGAAGAGACGATGAAGCTGATCTACCAGAAACTTTCCGGTGACATTCGTCATAATCCCGCGGTCGTTAAAGCCTATGTGACCGGCATCAGCTCACTAAAAGATCAGGAGTCAGCGATCATCGAAGCCATTAAGGCGCAATGGCATGATGAGCTGGTGCTGTTGTATGCGGATCTTGGCCCGGATCAGGCGGATAAGCGCATCAGAACGCTGACTGGCTGGCGCAAACAGCACGCTGATAACTGGGCGGTCCACTATGGTCTTGGTCACCTCTATGAGCTGACCGGTGATAAGGCTGAGGCCCGGGACAGTTACGAGAAGAGTCTGGCTGCAGCGCCTAACCGACAGGCCCATGAAGCGCTTGCGCACTTGCAGGCCTTTGAGGGTGAGTATCAGCGCAGCAATGAACATCTCAAAGCTGCTCTGACACTAGCGGCCAGTGCAGCAGACTGAAGCTATCCGATCGGCAATTGTGCGCCTGGACAATTTTCCATCCGTTCGTCACGAGCCTTAGAGCGAAAAATGTTGCAGTCAGGAAGACTTATTGTGCGCTTCCGACCGCAGCATTCCGGACAGCCGGGCCGAAGCCTCCAGCAGGTACTTTTCCTGTTCACCGGCCGCCATCATTGATAGCTGGCGTTCAAGTAACAAATGGGCAAAGCCATGGACGTGGCACCAACCGATCACGATATCGTTGATGATCGCGGTCGTTGGTGGTTTGTAGTCCTCCACCGTTTTCTCTGGCTCTCCGCGCTGGCGAAGGATCACATTGCTTAACCTGGTCAGTGTTTTGTGCGCCGCAACGGCGAGGGTAGGCGAGTCAGTATCCAGTAGGTCGCAGCGAAACATTAACCGGAAGTGCTCGGGAAATTCCTGGGCGAATCTGACGTACGCCAGGCTGATTGCCTGAAATTCGGCTTCCAGGCTTCCGGCATGATTCATCGCCGCTTCCAGTCGGTCGTGCAGTCTTTCGAAGGCGAGACCTGCGAGTTCCGTCAGAAATCCTCTGGCATCACCAAAGTGATGCTTGGGTGCTGCGTGGGATACACCGGCGCGACGGGCGCACTCCCGCAGGGTGAATCCTCTGAAACCCAGATCCATGAGTACCTGATCGCCAGCGTTGAGCAATTCCTGGCGCAGGTCTCCGTGGTGATAACTCTTTCTGCTGCTCATCAGCACCCTTTACTTACCAGTATCGATGAAGCGAAGCATATCAATGTTGCACCGAACTTGACAGTGTCAAAATGCTTGCGTAAATTGCGATCTTGTCAGTGTAAAGATAAGTGCAATATCGCCTTGCCGGGACTGAACCGGCCAGCATCCACAGAACGAGAGTGAGAACAGCTATGGAAACAACACAGGAAAACAGATGGTTAGGAAAAACTGGTCTGGTGCTGATGATTATCAGTAGCCTGGCCATTGGACTCTATGCCTTTGGCTTTCAGGCCAGAATGGTCGGTGCTCCGGAATTCCATATGAAATTTGACGCCAGCCCACTGGCTGCCGCCATGCACGTCATTGGTGGTGGTACCGTATTGCTGGTGGGCGGATTTCAGTTTGTCGGGGCGCTGCGCAGAAGCTACCCGCAACTGCACCGCTGGTTCGGGCGGATCTATTTAAGCTTTGTTTTTATTGGTGGCATCGGCGGTCTCGTGCTGGCGACGACAGCTGATGGCGGGCTGGTTGCAAAAGTCGGCTTTGGGATGCTTGCTGTACTGTGGCTGTTCAGCGGTTGGCAGGCACTGGCCGCGATCCGGCGTGGCGATGTTCAGACCCATAAAGCCTGGATGGCGAGAAACTACGCGATGGCTTTTGGCGCGGTAACCCTGAGAATTTATCTGGGGATGTTTACGGCGCTGCAAATTCCCTTTGAGGAAGGATACCCGGTAGTCGCCTGGTTATCCTGGGTGCCGAACCTGATTCTGGTGGAATGGTGGATGGCGCTTAGTAGTCAGACCCGGGCAGCACGCAAGTCGATAACTGCCACACCGATTGACACAGTCAGCTCTGCCGTTTAGCTTCGAACGCTGAATCTGAACGACAGGAAGTAAATGTGAACTTTGATTTTTCTGAAGACGAAAAAATGGTCAGTGACCAGGCTCGTCGCTTCCTTCAGGATAACTGCGATTTCTCAGTAAATCGTAGCGTTCTTGAAGGCGGAGCTGGCTACGACCAGAAGGTCTGGCAGGGCCTTGCTGATATGGGGCTGCTCGGCGCGACCATTCCGGAAGCCTATGGTGGAGTGGGAGCGGGTTATCTATCGACGTGCCTGGTCGCCCAGCAGGTAGGTGCGCACCTGGCACCCATACCTTACTCATCAACCATCTATCAGGTTGCCGAAGCCCTGATTCATTTCGGGACCGAAGCCCAGAAGCAGCAATACCTGCCAGCGATTGCCGAAGGAAAGCTCATTGGTGCGATGGCGCTGGTCGAGTCCATGAGTGAACTGACCCGTCAGAACATCACCACCCGTTACAGCGATGGCAAACTCAATGGTAAAAAGCTGATCGTCACTGATGGTGGTATTGCCGATGTTGCGCTGGTGCTGGCCGCCACAGAGAGCGGAAGCACCGGTCTGTATCTGGTTGACCTGACTCAGGCAGGGGTTCAGCGCGAAACCGTCAACACCGTTGATCCCAGTCGCGACTCAGCCACCATGAGCTTCACAGATGTAGCTGCAGAACCCCTGGGTGACGCAGAAGATGGCTGGAATCAGCTGCAAGCCATTCAGGACCGTGCTGCCGTCATGATGGCATTTGAACAAATCGGCGGTGCCGAACGCGCGCTGAACATGGCCGTCGAATATGCCCGGGGCAGGTTTGCCTTTGGCCGTCCTATCGGCTCCTTCCAGGCTCTCAAGCATATGATGGCCGACATGTTTGTTGCACTCCGGCTGGCAGAGTCCAACTGCTTCTATGCAGCCTGGGCGCTTTCCACTAACAGTGATGATCTGGCTCTGGCTGCGGCGACCGCCAGAGTTTCAGCCACGCAGGCATTCCAGCTGTGCGCCCGGGACAATATTCAGGTCCATGGTGGTATGGGATTTACCTGGGAATTTGATTGTCACCTTTACTACCGTCGTTCCAACTACCTGACCTTACAGTTAGGTGGTCTGTCGGTATGGGAGAGTAAACTGGTTGATGCCTTGCCGAAAGGTCAGGTCGCGTAGGAGAGCAGCATGGATTTCAGTGATACAAAAGAAGAAGCAGCGTTCCGTGCTGAAGCACGGGCCTGGATAGCCGAGAATGCCCCCACTTATCTTTATGAGCCATTGTCCGCCAGTGGATTCGGCACTACCCGTACCGGTGAGTATGACCCCATCACCGAAGCCAAAAAATGGCAGAAGAAAAAAGCGGATGCAGGCTGGGCCTGTCTGATGTGGCCGAAGGAGTATGGTGGACGTGGCGCAAGCCCGATCGAGAACGTCATCTGGAGTCAGGAAGAAGGAGTGTACGGCAAGCTCTCTGGCAGCTTCATTATTGGCCAGGGGATGTGTGCACCGACCATGATGGCGTTTGCCTCTGAAGCACATAAGAACAACTTTCTGCCCAAGATCGCCAGTGGCGAGCAGATCTGGTGTCAGCTATTTTCTGAACCGGGCGCTGGCTCTGACCTAGCGGGTCTGCGGACCCGGGCCGAAAAAGATGGTGATGAGTGGGTGATCAATGGTCAGAAAATCTGGACCTCTGGTGCTCACATTTCAGACTACGGGATTCTGATTACCCGAACCGACCCTGAGGTGCCCAAGCATAAGGGTATGACAATGTTCTTCCTGAACATGAAGTCACCGGGTGTCAGGATTGTGCCGATTAAACAAGCCAATGGTGACAGCGGATTTAACGAGGTTTACTTCGACAATGTTCGCATACCTGATCATCAGCGCCTAGGCGAAGTGGGTGATGGCTGGAGAGTCTCACTGACGACCCTGATGAATGAGCGTATGGCCATCGGGGGTTCCATCGCCACGGGTTATCCGGAGATTCAGGACCTGGTGGAGCACCTGGCGAGCGATGAAGGCACAGCCATTGATAATCCGGCGGTCCGGTCACGACTGGCAGACTGGTACTGCAAGGCGGCAGGCCTCAGAAATACCAGCTGGCGGGCGATCACCAGCCTTTCTAAGGGTGAAACACCCGGACCAGAGAATTCCATCGGAAAACTGGTTGCTGGTGGCATGATGCAGGACATTGCTAAGTACGCGCTGGATCTGCAGGGGCTGGGTGGTGCCATCTGGGACCCACAGATATCGGAAGGCAATGCCCGGTTCCAGGCCATGTTGATGCGTTGTCCGGCGGTTCGTATTGAAGGTGGTACCGATCAGATTCTGAGGAATATCATTTCCGAACGGGTTCTGGGTCTGCCGGAAGATATGCGCGCTGACAAGGGGATTCCGTTTAACAAGATCCCTTCGGGTCAGGGTTGAGCGTTATGATGCTGAAGCCCCCGGCTTCGGCATGTCAGCAATACCCGGTAACGGTCGCCTGATACATCATGTAACCCGGAAAGCGCAGAGTGGCATTAAAGTAGTCGCTCTGCGCTTTTTTATAAAGAGGGCGGGTGAGTGTGGGGAAGCTGACTCTACGGCTTTTGGTACTTTTCCGGGACCGAACCGATCAGTTGCGGCTACCGGGACGGGGCGCGTAGGAGAAGATATCTGAGTGCATGTTGGCTTCGGGCATACCGTAGGCCATGAACTTGTCCAGCGAAGCATAGACCATACCTGGTCCGCCAGAGACATATACGGTCACATGGGTCAGATCATCAAAATCTTCCAGCACGGCGTCTGGTACCAGCCCGGTACGGCCCTGCCAGTCGGGTGATGTCGCGGGCTCACTGACGACAGGTACGAAGTGAAAATCCGCCAGTTGTGTCTGCCACTCAGTCACAAGATCGTTAAGGTACAGATCTCTGGCAGCAACAACGCCCCAGTAAAGATAGACAGGTACGGTTGGTTTTCGCGGAATCAGATATTCAATAATACTCTTCATCTGCGTGATACCGGTCGACGCTGCCATCAGAATCAGCGGTCCTGTCGGCATTGTGTCGAGGTAACAGTCACCTTTAGGTAATTCCAGTTTCCAGACATCCGCCTGATCAATCATAGCCTCAATCTGAACGGAGTCTTCGGAATTGGGTGTGGGCCGGATATGAAGCTCAACGTAGTCAGTGTGGTCAGGAGAGCTGGCAATTGAGAAGGGACATTTCTTCTCAGGCAACCAGACTTCCAGATACTGCCCGGCCCTGAAATTCGCTTGCTGGTCGGCCGGCATTTCCAGAATAATCTGCCGGGTATCACCATTGAACTGCCTGACCGATCTGACTTTACATTCAATCCCTGACACGCACTCGCCTCGCCTGACGGTTTAACTGTGTTTTAGTATCTGATGCAGCCGTTTAGTTTCGCTTCATGGAGGCGAAGAATTCCTCGTTAGTCTTGGTCTTCTTCATACGTTCCAGCAGGAACTCAATGGCGGCCAGATCGTCCATTTCGTGCAGGATTTTGCGCAGTATCCAGGCTTTCTGCAGATCTTCTTCTGACATCAGCAGATCTTCCCGACGAGTGCCGGAACGACGGATATTAATGGCCGGATAAACACGCTTTTCAGCGATTTTTCGTTCAAGGTGCAGTTCCATGTTACCGGTACCCTTGAATTCTTCGTAGATAACCTCGTCCATCTTGGAACCGGTATCAATCAGACAGGTAGCGATAATTGTCAGTGAACCACCTTCTTCGATATTCCGGGCAGCACCGAAGAAACGCTTGGGGCGCTCCAGTGCATGGGCATCCACACCACCTGTCAGGACCTTACCTGAAGCGGGAATGACCGTATTGTAGGCCCGGGCCAGACGGGTAATGGAGTCTAACAGAATTATTACGTCGGTCTTGTGTTCAACCAGTCGCTTGGCTTTTTCGATGACCATCTCGCTGACCTGAACGTGCCGGGAAGGTGGCTCGTCAAAGGTGCTGGCAACGACTTCGCCGCGGACAGAACGCTGCATCTCAGTCACTTCTTCAGGTCTTTCGTCGATCAGCAGAACGATGAGATGACATTCGGGGTTGTTACGGGTTATGGACTGAGCCAGATTCTGCATGATCAGCGTTTTACCAGCCTTGGGTGGTGAAACGATGAGGCCTCGCTGACCTTTACCAATGGGTGATGTCAGGTCGATGATTCGGGCAGTCAGATCTTCAGTACTGCCGTTACCGGCTTCCAGAGACAGCGGCTCATCAGGAAACAGTGGCGTCAGGTTTTCAAACAGAATCTTATTCTTGGATTCGGAAGGATCAGTGAAGTTAATCTGATCGACCTTCAACAGGGCGAAATAACGTTCGCTGTCTTTTGGTGGTCTGATCTTGCCAGATACGCTGTCGCCGGTGCGCAGGTTGAAGCGCCGGATCTGACTCGGTGAAACGTAAATATCGTCAGGCCCTGCCAGATAAGAACTGTCTGCTGACCGAAGGAAGCCAAATCCGTCCTGAAGTATTTCCAGCGTACCGTCGCCATAGATGGCTTCACCACCTTTCGCATGTTTACGCAATACGCTGGCAATGATCTCCTGTTTGCGGGATCTGCCCAGATTGTCCATACCCATTTCATGGGCGATTTCGAGAAGTTCAGGAATTGGTTTGGATTTAAGATCGGTAAGATTCATAGGTTCACTTGTTTGACGAAAGGAATTGCCCGAAACAGGCAGGGATTGTAGTTAGCTGGATTATTAAACCGAAAGGGGGTTTGGGTTTAAGCAGGTTCGTATGAACTGTCAGTTATGAACTATAGCGTATGTTTGCGCTGCGTCCATGGTACTCGCTGTGAAGCTAAAATGTCGCTTTTTCAGCCGATTGTCAACAATTTTTTGTTTACGAGGGGCCGGCTCAGTATCGCGCAGATACTGAACCGGCCGCCAATGTGAACAATGTTCAGATGTTGCTGTCGAGGAACGCGGTCAATTGTGACTTGGACAGTGCGCCGACCTTTGTCGCTTCCACAGCACCGTTCTTGAACAACATCAGCGTGGGAATGCCGCGAATGCCATACTTGGGTGGTGTATCTTCATTGGCGTCGATGTCGAGCTTACAGATCTTCATTTTGCCTTCGTACTCAGCAGCAATTTCTTCCAGAACCGGCGCAATAACCTTGCATGGTCCACACCATTCTGCCCAGTAGTCCACCAGAACGGGAACATCGGATTTAAGAACTTCGGCTTCAAAGGTGCCATCTGTGACGTGACTGATTTCAGACATTACTGGAAAACTCCCAATGATCAAAAGGAGTCGCCACCGTGCCGGGGTGACTCCATGGGTGAAAAAGGTTTGTGCTTGCAGGAAGTCGTATCCTAAGCGTGATTCAATATTCAGACAACATTTACATCGTTATAACTATAGCGATAATCCTGCTTAAGTGACCGGCCCGTTCAGCATCGGATCTGGCTGGCTGTTATAACGACCGGCAAACCCTGCCAGGTTATTTCAGTTTCTCTGCCGCATGTTTGGCGAAATAGGTCAGGATCGCATCGGCACCGGCGCGCTTCATACCCACCAGCGATTCCATAATGACATCTTCACTCAGCCAGCCATTGGCAATGGCGGCCTGCAGCATCGCGTATTCGCCGCTGACCTGATATACCATGGTCGGTACCCCAAAGGTGTCTTTCACCTGACGGACAATATCAAGGTAGGGCATTCCCGGCTTGACCATCACCATGTCAGCACCTTCCGAGAGGTCCAGGCCAACTTCCTGAAGCGCTTCATTGGCATTGGCCGGGTCCATCTGATAGCTGTACTTGTCGCCGCCGGCGAGGTTCGCGGCGGAACCAACTGCATCCCTGAAGGGACCATAAAAAGCAGAAGCATACTTCGCGGAGTACGCCATGATCCGGGTGTTATGGTAACCGGCCTCTTCAAGTTCAAAGCGGATTTCGCCAATACGGCCGTCCATCATGTCTGAAGGTGCCACAATGTCGACGCCGGCTTCAGCATGGGAAAGGGCCTGTTTGACCAGAACCTCTACGGTGATGTCGTTCTGGACATAGCCATCACCATCGATGATGCCATCCTGTCCGTGGGTGGTGAACGGATCCAGCGCTACATCAGTCATTACCCCCAGCTCCGGCACGGCTGCTTTCAGCGCCCGGACTGCACGTTGTGCCAGACCATCGGGATTCCAGGCTTCTTCTGCCAGCTCCGATTTCTTTTCAGCTGGCACGACGGGAAACAGTGCAATCAGTGGAATTCCCAGTGCATGTACTTCCCTGGCTTCCTCAACCAGCAAATCGACTGACTTGCGGACCACGCCGGGCATACTCGCCACGCTTTCTGTCTGACCTTCGCCCTCGATGACAAAGACCGGATAAATCAGGTCATCAGTGGTCAGGCGGTTTTCCCGCATCAGTCGGCGCGAGAAGTTGTCGCGTCGCATCCTGCGCATCCGTGTATCTGGGTAATGTCGGCTCATGATTGTTCCGCTGGTCTGTCATTCAGGTGGGAAAGTATAGCGCTTTCAGAGGCTCTGGATCTTCAGGCAAACTGACAAAATGTCATATTCGTTGACAGCTCAGGAAGCCTTGGGTTAAAACCGAATGACAATTTGTCAGTCAGAGACAGTTCAATGTTGGCGGCTCCGGCCAGAAACCCTTCAGTCACGCTGCAGAAGCTCAGAGTCGCAGCCCGCGATCTGTTTGTTTCCCGGGGCTATCATGACACCCGGCCACAGGACATCGCGCGCCAGGCAGGAGTGGCCAACGGCACATTCTACCTGCACTTCCCTGACAAGCAGGCGGTTTTTCTGGATTTTGCCGATCAGGCACTAAATGAGCTGGTGGAAGCCTTCAGGGATACAGATACCCGGCAGGTGCCTCAGGCGGATCGCTGGCAGGCGATTTTTGGCGTGTTGATTGACTTTGGCACCCGGCAGCCCGGCCTGCTGCAGGCCGCTTTTCTCGATCCGGTGCTTATCGCCCCTCATGATGAGCATGCCTGGCGTATCTATGACCGGCTGGGAAGGTTTATGTCGGTCATGCTGGAACAGGCTGAACGGGATAGCCCTGCAGCTGTTTATGATAAAGAGTTAATCAGTCATGCGATTTGTGGCGCAGTGAGACATGCCATGACCTACGCCTTCAGAAAAGGCGTTGAGCGCCAGAAAATGATCAGTGATCTCGGTCTGTTTATTGACCGGGGTTTGGGTGTTAAACGTTAAAACTAAAGGAACGAGCTGTGACCAAGCGCATCTACACTAAGGCAGAGCTGGAAGCTGAGCACGACTATTCGACGCCCCATATTGAATGTGGCATGAAGTTGCATGGCGGTTTTACAGATGACGGTAATTACCTGTCGCCGCGTACGCTGCATCGGTGGGATGCGATTAACGCCTGGACCGATCAGTTGCGTGAGCAGGGTGTGAGTCTGGTGGAAGCCACGACAGAGCTGCTTACAGTGCCGAACTATCCTACTGTCGAACAGCAGATTTTTCTGCTTAAAAGTGGCATTGAGCAACCGCTGTGGGATTCCATTACCATCACTGGTCTGATCGAGGGCCGTGGCAGGGCGCTCGCTGACCTGGTCGCGCCGGATTTTCAGGCGATCATTGAGGAAGATATCAGCGCGATGACACTGGGTCACCTTAATAAGGGGCTGCTGACCAGTCACGGATGGGACGAAGGGGGTAATCCTGCCACTGATATTGCCGGTCATGATGTGATGTGGTTCGCCGTGCGTGATCTTATTTTTGGTAAGGATCGTTTTCCCATTCCGGAAGCGCCCGCCAGCATTGGCCGCAATAAAGAAGGGCGTGAGATGACACAGATTCCTGCGGAACATGAAGGTGTCATCGCCTTTCTCATGAATCTGCTGATGATTGAAGTGCGGGCTGAACGGGCGTTTGACTTCTATGAGCGGGTTATCAGCCACCCTGATACGTTTGTGGACCGGGCCAAGGAAGCAGATCACGCGGTTGCCCTCGTTAACCGTATCCGGCAGGACGAATCAGTTCATGTAGCCTGGTTGCGGGCTGCGATATCGGAATTCCGCGAATGTACGGTGAAGACCGTTGATGGCGAGCGGGTGAAAGGGGCAACGATTGTCGACCCGGTGTGGGCAGCGATGGTTCATTGGCACGCGGTTGAGATGCATGAGGTGAATCGTGAAAACGAAGTAGCTAACCTGAAAGCCAAGATTCTCGCTACACCACAGGGCGCCAGGGTGATTGAAGCATTCAACGAGATGGCAGCCTGACCTGCTGCCATCCAGATTAGTCTTCGGTCAGTTCTTCCAGCCGGGCAGACTTTTCAAACCACTCTTCCTCTGCGGCTTCCAGCTCCTCCCTGAGGCTGAGCTGGTCCCGTAGTAACGACTGCAACTGGTTATTTTCACGGCTTTCGTAGAGCGTGGTATCACCAAGTGCAGTATCGACTTCTGCCAGTTTGCGATGCAGGCGCTCCATGCGCTCATCCAGCGTTTTTATGCGGGTTCGCAACTGGCGAATTTCTTTACCGGTACCACGGCCCGGGCTGCTTGCAGGCTTTTTATCTCGGCTTTGCCCGGTTTGCCCGACCCCGGCTGGTCCCGATTCTGAGGCGGTACGGGTTGGGTTTGATACGGGCGAACCCAGCACGCGCTGGCGATAATCATCCAGATCACCTTCAAACAACTGTACCCTTCCTTCGTCCACTAACCAGAAGCTGTCGACTGTGTTTGCCAGCAGATGGCGATCGTGGGAAATCAGTACAACAGCACCTTCGAAACCCTGCAGGGCAACTGTCAGTGCGTGCCGCATATCGATGTCCAGGTGGTTAGTCGGCTCGTCCATTAACAGCAGGTTGGGTTTCTGCCAGGCCACCAGTGCCAGCGCCAGACGCGCCTTTTCGCCACCAGAGAATATGCTGACAGTCTCGAAGACCTTGTCGCCACGGAAGTCATAGCCACCGAGATAGTTTCTGACCTCCTGTTCTGTCAGCTGCGGGTCGAGCCGGCGCATCAACACGACCGGAGTTGCTGTCAGGTCCAGATCGTCTATCTGATGCTGGGAAAAATAGGCGGTCTGCAGATTCACC
>JAGRIO010000467.1 GCA_020443225.1 Pseudomonadales bacterium | reverse complement strand
GGTCGATTTCATCGACCCGTGCAGTCAGCATGAGTATGGGCACATCAGAGGACTGACGAATTTCCCGGCACAGCGTCAGCCCATCCTTCCCCGGCAACATAATATCCAGCAACACAGCATCAACAGGCTGGCGGGTGATAAACGGCAACACCAGATCACCATTGCCGATCACATGCGCCTCAGCGCCATCGTTACGGAAGTAATCAGCAAGCAAACCGGCAATCTGCGGCTCATCTTCAACAATCAGTATCCTATCCATCAGGTTGTTGCCCTGCCTCATTGTCACCTGAATTGTCATTAAACAGAGGGAATCTCACTTCCACACACAGCCCACCCAGAACGGAATCTCTGACACTGACCCTGCCATCGTGACCTTCGACAATCCGTTGCACAATACCCAGTCCCAGACCACTGCCACCCGTATCGCGGTTACGGGAAGAATCCGCACGGTAAAGATAGTCAAACAGGCGAGTCTGATCTGCCTGACTCACTCCCGGTGCCGAATCTTCCGTGACTATCAGTGCCTGATCATACTCTGTCGTGAGGCTCAGGCGAATCTGTCCAGGGACTTCCGTGTATTTGCAGGCGTTAGCGAGCAGATTGTCCAGCACTTGCTGGATACGAATAGCATCCGCCCAGACCAGAACCTCTGGCGTGGTGGAGACGGACAGCAACAATCCTGCATTGGCAGCCATCAACTGCCATTGTGGCTCATGGGTGCTGATCAGTTCGGCAATATCAGCGACCTCTTTGCGGAAACGCAAACTGCCCGCTTCAGCGTTGGCCAGATCTGAAAGGTCATTCACCAGATGATGCAACTGATTAATCTGGTCTGCGAGAATCTGTACCTGTTCCCGGTTCAGGGGACGTACTCCATCCTGCATGGCCTCTACTTCAGACTTCATGACCGTCAGTGGCGTTCTGAGTTCATGCGAAATATTGGCAAACCAGCGCTGACGCATGGTCTCTGCTTCACTGAGGGTCTCGCCTAACTGACTGAGGTCACGATAGACCTGACCAATTTCATCCTGCCTCGCCGGCACTTCTACATTCAGGTACTGACGATCAGCAAAGCGGTGCAGAATGACGGCAATCTGCCGCAACGACTGAACCAGAGGACGCACCATCAGCGTTGTCGCCAACAGGGCAACCACGAACAACACCAACAGTAACAAGACGAGAGATTCCTGTACCACCTTGATCACGTCAAGTTCAAAATCGTCACCCACAGGATCAGCCCCGGGTACATTCAGCCAGCCGATGTGTTTGTTTCTGGCCTGCAGGCGAATGTTGATACTTTCCCTGAACGGCAGAACCGGACCGGCGATCAGGCTTTTATCCACATCCAGCAACCGCACCGCCGGTGCCGCGGACGGGTGTGTGTCCTGCCCCGGCGGGAGCGGCCTGCGACCTTCCGGTCCGGGACCGGGCATGCGCCTGTCAGGCGGCTGTGGATGCCCGGGTCCTGGCCGCTGTTGCCTGTCTGGCCGGTGAGGCGGCTGCAAGGATCCTCCGGGAAATGACTGGTTCCGTGGCAGCAGGCTTCGCACCATAGCGTCGTAGCGATCCGGGTTACTTCTGACTTCATTCCAGTTTCCATCGCGCTCATAAAGATCTTCCAGCATCTGCACGACCGGTGCGAAGGTCACTTTCTGCTTGCTGTTGAGGTACTCCACCAGACCTCTGTCCATGCTGAGTTTGAGACCCAGTGCCAACAGCACCACCAGCATTGCGGCACTGAAAAGGACAGTCAGAAAGGTACGGGTCTGGAGGTTCATATTTCCGGTGCAGGCAGTTTTTTTCGCAGCCTAGTGGGTTTTTGTGAACTGCTCCACACTTTTCCGGGGAGATTCATAGTCTTTGCACATTTGAGCGCAAGTTCTTCCTCAATTGGTCTTTAGTCTGAAACTCAACCTCAGCAGTCGGGCAGGCAAACACGGTATATACATGCCGTGGAGTTTGACCGGGCCTCTGCTGCCGAACTGTGTTTCTCATTATCTAACTTCTGCGCCATGCAGCTGGCTAGAGACCAAATGGAGTCAAAGGAGATACTTATGCGCACACTGAAAACCGGTATTCTCAACACCCTTGTGATCGCCACCCTGGCAGGGCTGACAGCCTGTGGCGGTGGTGGTGGCGGAAACAGCACCACCGGAACCGCGCCCACAGCAACAGCGGCACCTGTTGTCCAGCCGCCGGCAGGTCAGGCCCCGGTGACTCCACCACCTGACAACCAGCCACCTGAAAGCACAACAACTACAGAGGCCATCACAACCGCTCCTGCGGTAATTCAGACCGAGTCCACTC
>JAGRIO010000466.1 GCA_020443225.1 Pseudomonadales bacterium | reverse complement strand
CGCGCCGTGTCGCGCGCCGTGTCCAGGTGGTGGCGCAGGGTCGCCAGGTCGCCCGGCAGCGCCTGTTCGGCCGCCTCCAGGTGCATCACGATGCTGGTGAAGCCCTGCGCCAGCGTGTCGTGGATGTCGCGCGCCAGCCGCTCGCGCTCCTGCAGCATCCCCTCGCGCCGCTCGGCCGCCGCCAGCTGCGCCTGCGCCGCCTGCAGCTGCTCGATCAGCACGCGCCGCTGCATGCTTTGCCGGATGATGGCGTAAATCCAGGCGCCCATCAAAATCGCCACGACCGAAAACCCCAGCCAGTACCACAACGCCGGATTGTACAGGTCCAGCAGCCGGTCGCCGCCGCCGGTGTTGTCAATTGCCGCCAGCGCATTGATCACCAGCGTCATGCCAATGGCCCACGGCAGCGGCAGGAAGATATAGACGAAGGGGAAGAGGCCGCTGAGCAAGAAGTAGAAGAAGGGGTCAATCTGCGCCAGCAGGAACCAGATGGCGGCGCCCACGGCGACGAGCAGGGTCATGAGCCACGGCCGTTCATACCCATTAAACCGAAACGCCGCCACCAGCGCCACCCCATGCCACGCCGCCAGCACCGTGCTCAGGCCTAGAATACGGCCGTGCATCCCCGCGTTTGCCGTGTCATTCAGCGTTTTGCTGAAAATCAGGTGCTCCAGTGGATGAAAACCGATAGCTCCTTCCATGGGGTCAGTGAAGCCATGTTGCTCCCGTAGGGAGCTGGCGGTGATGTCGACGGTGATGTCGTTGACGATGCCGCTGTCAGGATATTCAGCGGTAGAGTCCAGATAGGCAGGTGCGACCGGCCACTGATCGGCGGCGACATGGGCGCTATGGCCCTCGTCTGAAGGAACAATGCTGTTCAGCGCGATATAAGCCAGGTGCGCCCTGATCCAGGCTTGCTGCATGGCTGCCTGGGTCGTTTCATCAGGTTCAGCGAGAAATTCGGTGATGGACGCGTGCAGCGCGGCGGTTTCAGTCTGCGCCGCTTCCCCAGCCCGACTGAACAGATTTTGCAGGGCACTGAAACTGGCGGCCACCTGCACATTGTCTGGCTGGTAGCCTGGCACTGACGGCGCCACGGGTTGATCGCAGGCGCTGAGCCAGCCAGCAAGCAACAGAATCAGAACTGATCGCGTAGGGATATGATGCGCCATTGTCTTGTTTCTGCTGTGGCTTGCAGGCGACTGTCCGGGTCTACTGCACAGGGATGATCAACTTCTTCCAGAAGCGGAATATCGTTGGCTGAGTCGGAATAAAAATAGCTGCCGGTCAGGGTTTCGCCGGTCTCCTGCAGCCAGCTCTTCAGGCGAATCACCTTTCCGGCACCGAAGCTGGGTACTCCGGTGATTCTGCCGGTGTAACCCGTGCTGGTCAGTTCCGGCACCGGGGCAATAAGTTCGTGGATGCCGAACAGATGCGCAATCGGCTCAGTAATGAACTGATTGGTGGCGGTAACGATCAGTAAACGGTGTTGTTGTTCCCGGTGAAATCCGATCAGTGCCTGAGCCTGGGGCAGGACAATCGGCCTGATCATCTCCTCGATAAACATCTCACGCCAGCGATACAGTTGTTCTGGTGGGTGCCGGGTGAGAAACTCGCAGGCAAACTGCAGGTAGGCATCCACGTCAAGATTGCCATTTTTATAGTCTTCGTAAAACTGATCGTTGATTGAACGGTGGCGCGCAGCATCCACGAGTCCCTTGCTGATGAGGAATTCTCCCCAGGCATGGTCGCTGTCGCCTGCAATCAGGGTTTCATCAAGATCAAAAATCGCCAGCGTCAAGGGGTGCTCCGGCCTGTTCAGGAAGGTCGGAAGTTTACCTGCATTTCCGCCTGGTCGCACGACCTGGAATCTTCACCCGGATGTCCATAGAAGGTTCATTGCCGAATGGGTTGTATTCAGACACAATTGATTCAAATATGACTGATTGAGTTTTTGAGATTGATCGATTCAGAAGGTTACCGACCCAACGTCGGTATGATAGTCGCGAACGATCAAGGACAGGTTCTCTGGGCAAAGAGGGTCGGGCAGCAGGCCTGGCAGTTTCCGCAGGGCGGCATCAAAGGCCGTGAATCGCCGGAACAGGCGCTGTTTCGTGAACTGAATGAGGAAATCGGACTCCAACCTGATGACGTAGAAGTGATCGGTTGTACCCGTGGCTGGCTTCGCTACCGCTTACCAAGGCGGTTGCTACGCCAGAATCAGGGTAGTTTTGTTGGCCAGAAGCAAAAGTGGTTTTTGCTGAAAATGCGGGCCAGCGATGACGCTGTGGATTTTTCTCACTCTGCCACAC
>JAGRIO010000465.1 GCA_020443225.1 Pseudomonadales bacterium | reverse complement strand
ATATCAGTCGGAAGCAGGGATCAAAGAGACCTTTGTTCAGGACAATCACTCTCGCTCGGCCAAAAATGTATTGCGCGGCTTACATCTCCAGAGAACTAAACCACAAGGGAAACTGGTGCGGGTAACTCACGGTGAAGTCTTCGATGTGGCTGTTGATGTAAATCCTAATTCTCCAACATTCAAACAGTGGGTGGGGGTGACTCTCTCTGGGAATAATCATAAGCAGTTTTATGTGCCTCCAGGTTATGCACATGGCTTCGTTGTACTTTCTGAATCAGCGGATTTCCTCTATAAGTGTACGGAGTATTACTATCCCGAGGATGAAGTCTCGATTAGTTGGGATGATCCAGATCTGGCTATACAGTGGCCGGTCGATCAACCTGCCTTGTCAGGCAGGGATAGTGCAGCCATATCTCTTTCAGATTTCATTAAAATGTAAGTCCGTCGGCTAGAGTGATCGGTTGCTTTGAGGTTGCTGTCGTTGACGTCTCTGTAAATGAATCATTCTTGGTGTGGATGGGATCTATGCCGCCGCTTCGGTTCAATATTCATGCAGCAAAACGGTAACGCCAGAATCACCATAAAAGTAGCCGCGGTAGCGAAAAGCTGCAGGTTAAAGTCTGTTAGCGAATGCAACATGATGGCAATGATAGCCATGGCAGAAGAAAATCCCATGGCGCGCATCAGTCTTGAACGCCGACTCATTTGCAGGCGAATAGCTGAAATAAAGGAATAGATCACCAGCGCTGCCAAGGGTAGTGTGCCGAGAATACCCAATTCACTGGGAAATTCGATCAGGTCGCTTTGGGCGTGAATGTATGACATTCGAACCTCGCCATTACGATATTCCGGAAAGGCAGTGTAGTAAGTCCCTAATCCCGTGCCGGTCCAGAGGTTGTCTTTGATAATTTCCAGACTCAGCTCGTTCACCAGTAAGCGTTCCTCAGTTTCCAGGCTGGTTTGCTCCAGACGCTGCTGAACCTTGTCGATGCCAAAAAAAGTACCCATCAAAAAAATATCGATAATCAACAGGCTGCTGAACAGGATAACTACTCCCCTGCTGGATTTTCTGAACAGCACCAGGCCAACAAGACCCGAGATCATCATAGAGGCAAAGAAGGCTGTGTTGCCCATGCGGGACTGGGAAAGAATCAGGCCGATGACCATCAGCGCCAGGAATATCCTCACCCGCACTTTCTCACCCAGTAAGGTGTTCACCACGCTTCGGAAAAACTGACGCCAAGTTCTGTGTTTGTTCTCCTCAAGACCAGCGATCAACAACCCAATACCCAGTGCCAGGCACATCTCCAGATAGCCCGCCAGGTGATTGCGGTTAATAAAGGTGCCAGTCGCTACCCCTTTGTATTCTTCCTTTGGTACATGCCAGATATAGTTTGTACCAGTGATCGTCATCAGCGAACCGTATACTGCCTGGAATGTTCCGGCGACGACCAATGTCATGGCCAAAAGTTTCAGATTCTCTTTCGTTCGAACCAGAACGAGAGTCAGATAAAACACCTCTATCAATGAGATGGTTTTCAATAGTTGTGATTGAGTCCGGTCAGTATCTATGGATAACCCTGAATGCCACTGCCAGGTGATAAATAAAAGCAGAAGGCTGAACAGGGCCAGATGTATCCGGCTAACGGGTGGATACTTCGTCAATGTTGCAATGATTGATTGCAGGATGAGCAGTATGGTGATGCTGTGGAGGGCTAGCTCAGACATCCACCAATACATCGGCCGGTTACTGCCGAAAGGCAGTGGCACAAAAACGAGCACTGCTAAAAAGCTAAAAAACAAAAAGCGTGATGAAGTCGTCAAAGTGTCTGGTGCTGTTGGTAGTTGATGGGAAGAGTAAGATATTGCTGGAAGTCAGGCAACTGGAGGTCATTCTCCTGATTGGGGCGGGGCTGCTGATCAGAACGCTGGTGGAAATGCAGCGTGCGCCGTTGGGATTTGAACCCGCCGGACTCTACCGTGCCACCATCCTGCTGCCCGACGATCGGTACTCCACCAACGACGCCAGAGGGGCGGCCTTTGCCGAGATTCGCACTCGCGCCGCCGCCCTGCCGGGCGTGGCGCAGGCCGACTGGTCAACCGGCGTCCCGCCCGAACTCGGTGTGTCGGTGGGCACGTTGCAGATCGAAGGTCGGGAGACGAAGAACACCGGACGTGAATTCATCGGGTTCAACATGACCGCGCCCGACTACTTCAAGCTGACCGGAACGCCTCTGCTCGACGGTCGGCTGTTTACCACCGGTCCCGAAGCCGAGCGCGAGATTCTGATCAACCAGCGGTTCGCCCAGGAACAG
>JAGRIO010000464.1 GCA_020443225.1 Pseudomonadales bacterium | reverse complement strand
CTACGTTGCAGGATTCTCACATGAGCTGGTTCTTACTGAAGACTCCGCACTTGTCAAAGCCGGCAGAAACGGAGGTGGTGGCGAAAGCGGCCTGCAGACCGGAGAATTGTTGAAGGCGGCGCTTCCCCATCTTAATGTGGTTATCTATCGGGCGCGCATGGATCTTGCGATACGTATGGGATCTGCCGCTTTGGGAAACTATGCCCGGCAAAAGAATGCCTTTAAGGGTACTGGTGCCGACTTCTTTGTTGAAAATCTCATCGATTCGATGGAAGGCTTACTCAGCGCACCTGTGTCGAAGAACACGAAGTCCCTGCAGGTCTGACAGCTGCTAAGATCGTTTCCGCAGGCTTTCCTTCCTTGGTACGTGCAGGGTTAAGAATCCGGCTAAGATGTCAACGCTGGTGCCAGTTCACCTCGCTGCTCTTCGAGTAGTCTTCCCAGCCGAATGAGTCCACCTTCGTCAAAATGTCTGCCCACCAGCTGAAAACTGGCGGGTACTTCCCCGGTTGCGGCTGGCCATGGAATGGATAAGGTCGGGTTGCCAGAAAAATCGTATGGTGCTGTAAATTTGAGTGTTTCTGTCAGGTCACTTTCCGCCTCATCCATTGCTGAGGATCCTTCCCGCGGCGGTTTGTACAGCAGCATAGAAGGGCAGAGTATGACATCCACATCCTGAAACAGCCCATCAAGGGCAGCCATGAAAGATCTGCGCCCCAGTTCCGCCTGCATGTAGGTTGCTGCATCCACAGACAAGCCCAGATCCAGCAAGCCAGCAATTGGACCATATTCTGCCCGTCGCCTGGGAAAGGTCGCTGCATGGGCGTGTGCGGCCTCCACACCTGTCGTGATTACCCAGTTCCTGCAGACTTCCTGATAATCGACCCGGATGGGACAGATCTCGAATCCAAGGCCTGCAAGCAGCTCCAGGACCTGTTCCACGGCAGCCACATGCTCGGCAGCGGTGTTACCCCGAACGTAAGCTTCATCGAAACCAATCCGCAGCCCGGAAACTGAAAAATCATCGCCGCTCAGATAGTCCGGCACCGGCCTGCGACTACTGGTTGGGTCAAGCGCATCATAGCCAGCCATGATGCCAAGCATGGCCGCTGCATCGGCAACCGTTCGCGTCATAGGACCGATATGATCCAGCGAGTAAGCAAGCGGGAATGCACCGTGGCGGCTGACCCTGCCCCAAGTGGGTTTCAGGCCAACAATGCCATTGGCTGCTGCCGGAAAGCGGATACTGCCGCCGGTATCAGTGCCCAGGCTGGCGTAACAGAGCCCCGCCGCGGTTGCGACACCGGAACCACTGGAAGACACGCCGGTCCAGTAGTTCTCGTTCCAGGGATTGACGGGTATTTCGACATCGGGGTGGTGACGCGAGAATGCGCCTTCCGTGAGCTTCAGCTTGCCTAACATGACTGTGCCTGCATCCAGCAACCGGCTGACAACGGTCGCATTGTGATCCGGCACGTGGTCTGCGTAGATGGTTGTACCGCTCGTGGTCACCACGCCCTGTGTCGCCAGTAAATCTTTAAATGCGATGGGCACGCCGTGGAGCGGAGACCGGACATTACCAGCGCGGATCTCTTCATCAGCTCTGGCCGCCTGCTGAAGCGCAATATCTGCCGTCACCGTGACGTAGGGTCGCAGATGCCCGTAGCGCTCAATACGATTCAGCATCAACTCGGTTACCTGCGCTGAGCTCAGCGCCTGACTGTGAATTTGCTGTGCGATGGCAAGTGCGCTCTGATAGTGGGTCATTTGCGGGCCTCTTACATTGTCGTGATTTCTGGGGGCGAAGTTTTTCTGCGCTTTTTGCAGCCTCCTTTTTATACAACATTACCGGCGCCATGACGCCATATCTTCGTGATTAACCCTTCGTTTGATTCTGTCTGACGTGAGGTGAGAAGGGCGATGCTGGCTGTATTCGGCATTCAGCTGATTTGACTGTTTGCGAGTCAGAGCGGGTGATGGGAAGTGCTGAATCTGTGCGTTTTAGTGATGGACCTGTCTCTTTAGTGGATGGATTAACCCCTTGATAAACAACAGGTTAAGTAGCGAGAAAGAGTATTCAATGATCCGGTTTTCCGGGTCGGTGAATTTGCCATTTAAGGATGACTTGAACCCTGCGAAATGTTGACATTTCCGGACTAAATATGGAGAATTCGCGACCTCGACCTGCACAGGGTCAACCGCAGTTGAAGCATGGCTACGTAGCTCAGTTGGTTAGAGCACAGCATTCATAATGCTGGGGTCGGTGGTTCAAGTCCACCCGTAGCTACCAATTGCGTCGAATTCGCGTAGCGAACT
>JAGRIO010000463.1 GCA_020443225.1 Pseudomonadales bacterium | reverse complement strand
ACATGGGGATCAGCACAGCTTTTCAGAATTTTCAGGCGCCAGATGTGTTATGCCAGCAATTGCGCGGGCTTGCAGCTCTTGATCTCAGTCTGCTACTCACGGGCGAATCAGGCACTGGTAAAACCTACTACGCCCGGCGAATTCATGAAGCGAGCCAGCGTGCTGATAAACCTTATCTGGAACTTAACTGCGCTGCGATTCCCGAAACACTGCTGGAGAGCGAATTATTCGGTGCTGTTCGGGGAGCCCATTCAGGTGCAACAGGCGCACTGCCCGGTAAGATTGCAGCGGCCGAAGGAGGTACGCTGTTCCTGGATGAGATCGGGCTCATCAGCCCGGTCATTCAGGGCAAGTTACTGCAGTTTCTGAACAGTGGTGAATACTTCCAGCTGGGTTCTCCGCGGTTATCACGAAGTAACGTTCGGATCATCTGTGCAACCAATGCGGACCTGGAGCAACAGGCGGCGGCAGGTACTTTCCGCTCAGACCTGCTGTACAGGATCAACGGCTATACGCTGGAACTGCCACCACTGCGTGCCATGGGCAGTGAACTACCAGGTATTGCTCAGTATTTCCTCGAGCAAGCCCGGCTGACCCACCAGCTGGAATGCCGTCCACTCAGCAGCGCAGCAATAACCAGCATCCTGCGTCACCACTGGCCCGGTAATTTCCGTGAACTCAAACATACGATGGAAGCCGCAGCGGTCAACGCGCACCTGGAACAAACAGACTGGATTGAAGTACGACACCTGAGACTCACTGTTTCAGGTCGGACTGTATCCGGCAATAAAGTGACTGGCTCGCTGAAGCAGGCGACCCTGCAGTTTCAGCGCCAGTACATTGAGGACTGCCTGCATCAGGAAAGTGGCAACGTTTCCCGTACGGCAAAGCGTCTGGACCTCTCACGAAGTCATCTGCACAGTCTGATGAAGTCGCTGGGAATAGACAGGGATGTCACTATCGCGGCAGAGGTAATCCACCTGCGCTGATCCCCTTCGTCAGGGTCCTTAACCGCACATTCAACTCTGCCAGCGTTTGCCCCGTGCATCTGTCCGGTAAATCTGATTCTATGTAGCTTCGACTTTTTAGTTTCAGGAGCTCATCACATGAAAATCGGATTGTTCAGCACCTTCATGTCGCCCCTCGCCTCGCCGGATATGGTCAGGAACTTTGCCATTCAGGCAGAAGCCGCCGGGGTCGACTCTTTGTGGCTGGGAGAACACGTAGTGCTGTTCCACGAAATGGAATTCCCCTACCCCGGCTCTGCCGATGGCCGAATTCCGGTACCAGAAGGCGGTGGATTACTGGATACGACAGCCACCTTTGGTTTTCTGGCAGCCTGCACGACGAAGCTTCGCCTTGGTACGGGTATTTCACTGGTGCCCCAGCGCAACCCGGTCTACACCGCCAAAGAGATGGCAACCCTGGACTGGCTGACCGGCGGGCGCATGGATTTTGGCATTGGTGTCGGCTGGTGCAAGGAAGAATTGCAGGCCTGTGGTTATACCTGGGAAGACCGCGGCAAACGTTGCGATGAATTCCTGGACGTGATTCAGGGATTCTGGACTCAGGAAGAAGTGACTTACGATGGCCAGTTCATCAGGATGAACCGGGCCCGTATGGACCCGAAACCGGTTCAGCCGGTCCTGCCTACTATCGTTGGTGGTCACAGCCCCGTTGCATTGCGACGGGCCGCCCGCTATGGTCAGGGTTGGTACGGATTCAACCTCAGTCCGAAGCATGTCGCTGACATGCTGCCAAAGATCGACGCCGCACTCACGAAAGCTGGCCGCAGCCGCGATGGCTTCGAAATCGTCGTTACGCCATTCTTTAAAGTCAGTCACGACGATGTACGGGCCTATAAAGATATGGGCGTCGACCGTTTGATACTGCAACTGGGTTCCCAGAAGCCCGATTCTATCAGCCGCAAAATGGATGAAGTCAGCGAACTGATTACGATCGCCAGCTGAAGCCACCAGAGAAGGATTGCTCCGCAGGGCTGCGCATCAGCGCTGGTATCTGGTAGCATTGGCGGCGGTAGAGCGACGTCTCCGGTGGGGCGCGCGGCCTTCAAAGCCGTTGAGCTGCTGTTAAAGTGGCTGGTGGGTTCGACTCCTACCTCTACCGCCATCCTTTAGGATCCTGCAATCCTGTTCAATCTTTAAAATGACAGAATAGCCTAGTTTTATAGGCTATTTTTCGGCTCTGTTGTCTTCAAATGTCGAGTTATAACCGAATCTGGTGTTTGAATAAAATTTGAGAAGTGCGGCGTGTCTTGTTGAAATCGGTTATGTCGAGAAACTGAAACAGCAAGAGGAGCACG
>JAGRIO010000462.1 GCA_020443225.1 Pseudomonadales bacterium | reverse complement strand
AGCCAGTGGCGACGCGGAAATCACCAGCGGTAATTCCACCAGTCGCATGATGCCATTAGCGCGCCCAAAGGAAGCGTTACCCACAGCAACTGACAGCGCAAAAGTACGCAGCGGGCTCATTCCTGCATAGCCAAAACCATAGACCGCGCCTGCAATCAGACAAAACACAAAACCACTGGCAGTGGCGAACATAATCAGAGAAATTGCCTGCACCAGCAGCGCCATCCAGATGGTCACCCGCGCACCAAAGAAATCAGACATCCAGCCAACGACGGGTTTCCCGAGCGCGGCGAACAGGGCCGTCGCCGACAGTACCAGTGCTGAGTTCTGACCACTGAGACCGATGTCTTTCAGGTGACCAAACAGATGCAGCATGACCGCTGAATAGACACAACCCATCGCACCAAACATCAACCCGATACTCCAGAATGCCGGCGAGCGGATCATTTCCTGCCAGCGCCAGACCCTCAGTTCTGCCGGGTCTTCTGGCATCTCCGTCTTGTGCGCAGATGAATAGACATGACCGTCGCGAACCTCACCGATGTCCTCTGGCCGGTTCTTCAGAAAGATCACCACCACGGGCGTCAGAATCACCAGTACGATGACCGCAAATACAAGAAAACCGCCCCGCCAGCCCAATGCCGCGACCAGCGCAGTAACAAGCGGCGGCATCACCACACCGGCCAGTGAAGCGCCCAGCACACCCAGTGCGATGGCGCGGCCGCGCCAGTGATCAAACCAGCTGATAATGGTCCGGTGCCAGGCCAGATTACCCATGCAGGCCATGCCCAGCCCCATACCCAGCCCGACAATGAGATAGAACTGAATGAGGTTCTGGCACAATGCCAGTAACACATAGGACGTAGTCACCAGGGCAATACCCGCCAGAATCACTTTCTTCGGCGAGAAGCGGTCCAGCAGATCACCGATAAAAGGCCCTGCAACGGCGCCTGTCACAGCGGCAATAGAAAACCCCATGGCAATATCAAAGCGGCTGCCGCCGGCCAGATCCTCTGCCAGAGACGGCAAAAATACGCCCCGGGAATAGGAATAGAACCCGGTGCCAAGAAAAGTCAGGATTCCCCCGACCATAACAATGATCCAGCCGTAAAAGAGACCGCCGGCAGGTTTGGTAGCTTCATTCATAGTGTTTCCCCTCAACAGCGAATATACGGAACCCCGTATTTCCCGGCAAGAACGCTTTTTACTCGACGAAATGGCTGTAAATCTCTATAGTGCGCAACCGCAAAAGCGCTCAAATCCACAGATTTATCAGGTATTCCCGTGATCACAACTGCTAACGTCACCATGCAATTTGGTTCCAAGCCTCTGTTCGAGAACATCTCTGTGAAGTTCGGCGAAGGTAATCGCTATGGACTCATCGGTGCCAACGGCAGTGGCAAATCCACCTTCATGAAGATCCTGACTGGCGAACTCACACCCACCAATGGCAACGTCTCCTACGAGCCGGACACGCGCCTGGGCATCCTGAGCCAGGACCAGTTTGCCTTTGAGGAATACTCTGTTGTCGATACCGTAATCATGGGGCACAAAGAGTTATATGAGGTAAAAGCCGAGCGCGACCGTATTTATGCCCTGCCGGATATGACCGAAGAAGACGGCATTCGCGTCGCCGATCTTGAAATTCAGTTTGCGGAGATGGACGGCTACAGTGCTGAAGCCCGCGCGGGTGAGATTCTGCTCGGCGCCGGCATCGAGGAAGCACTGCATTATGGCCCCATGAGTGAAGTGGCCCCGGGCTGGAAGCTCCGGGTGCTGCTGGCCCAGGCACTTTTCAGCGATCCTGATGTATTGCTGCTGGACGAACCCACTAACAACCTCGACATTCATACCATCAAGTGGCTGGAAGATGTGCTGATCGCCCGCAAGAGCACCATGATCATCATTTCTCACGACCGTCACTTCCTGAATGCTGTTTGCACCCATATGGCCGATATCGACTATCGTGAATTACGGGTCTATCCGGGCAATTATGATGATTTCATGTTCGCGTCTACCCAGGCCCGGGAACGGCTGCAGAACGAGAACGCCAAGAAAAAAGCCCAGATGGCTGAACTTCAGCAGTTTGTCAGCCGCTTTTCTGCCAACGCGTCAAAAGCCAAGCAAGCGACATCACGGGCTCGTCAGCTGGCAAAAATCGAACTGGCAGATATCAAACCTTCATCACGGGTTTCCCCCTATATCCGCTTTGAATCAAAAACCAAACTGCATCGCCTGGCGGTAACAATTGAAGATCTGAGCCATGGTTTTGAGGGTGAGACCCTGTTCAGCGGTGGCAACATGATTCTGGAAGCAGGCACCAA
>JAGRIO010000461.1 GCA_020443225.1 Pseudomonadales bacterium | reverse complement strand
AAAAAAGCGGTTCATGCCTTCTCAGCATGAACCGCTTCTTTTTTTTGGCCTGTCTGACCACATCACACCGCCGGCCGTGCTGTCTTGTCAGCGCAGGGTGCATTTACCATTATTGATGGAAATCACATCACGCTCTTTGATCTTTACCCGGAATGAGATGACATTGTCATCCTGCCACATTTCGACGATCTGGGTTTCTCCCGGAAAGACCGGCGACGAAAAGCGTACATCAAATCCTGCCACTCTGGTCTGATCATAATCCAGCATGGTTTTCACCACTGCATGACAGGCAATGCCGTAAGAACACAGCCCATGCAGAATGGGCTTATCAAAGCCTGCCTTACGGGCAAATTCCGGATCACGGTGTAAGGGGTTCCGGTCACCGCACAAGGCATAAACCATAGCCTGATCCACCCGGCCAGGCATCTCACAAACTGCATCAGGTGCTCTTTCCGGCAGGACGTGCGGCACTGGTGCACCGTCAGCAGAACCGCCGAAGCCACCATCTGCCCGAAAGAACAGTGTAGAGCTGGAGGTAAACAATGGTGTGCCATCCGCCAGTTTGACGTTAGTTTCATTAACAACCAGAGCGCCTTTCCCTTCACCCTTGTCGTACACGCCTTTCACGCCGTTGGAGACCAGAGTTTGCGCTGCTGCCGGCAGCGGCTGATGGATTACCAGACGTTGCTCGCCATGTAACATCATGGCGAAATTCATCTTTGCCATCAGCGATGGTTGAGGCTTGCTGCCTTCCGGTCGCCGTGCCCGGGCCAGCACAGTGGCGGCTGTGGGCAACACTTTATTACCGATAGATTCGCAGACATAGGGCAGCTCACTGGCATCCATTGGGTCACGGCCCATGCCAACTGCCACGTTGTACAACAGTGTATCTCTGTCATCAAAACTACCCGGTAGTTCTTCCGGCACCTGTTGCAGAAACGACGTCACTTCTTCGAGTGTAATTGCCATTTGTCTCTCTCCTTAATCTCACTGAACCTGAACTATTTACCCTTAAACTGTGCCGGCCGCTTCTCAAGAAATGCCGTCACGCCTTCCCGGTTATCCTCAGAGTTTTGCGCCTGCCACTGCAGGTTTGCTTCCGTCTGCAGCTGCTGAGAGAAACTGTTTTCCAGCGACTCCCAGTAGGCTTTGCGAATCAGGCCCAGCGAGAAGGGTCCGTTCGCGAACTTTTCCGCGATCTTCATTGCTTCAGCCAGCAGATCTTCCGGTTCTGTGACGCGATTGATCAAACCCCATTCCAGTGCCTGCTCAGCTGGCAGCCGTTCCGCCATCAGGGACAATTCCAGCGCCCGGGTCCAGCCGATCATTCTCGGCAAAAACCAGGTCGCACCACCATCCGGAATCAACCCAACGTTCGCAAAGGCCTGCAGAAAGTACGCATCTTTGGCGGCCAGTACCATATCACCCATAATTGCAAAGCTCATACCCACACCAACCGCTGGTCCGTTTACCGCAGTAACCATTGGAAATGGCAGATTCTTAAGCTTATTCATAACGACCGCATAGTGTGTTTCGAGAATGTGCCCGACCGGCGGCAGACGCGGCTTATCACCACCCGTATTACCCCGGGCCGCCAGATTGGCGCCGGCACAAAAAGCCCGACCCTCACCAGTGAGCAGCAGACAGCGAACCCCATTCGCCGGGTCCGCAGCCTCGCTGATCGCGGCCGAAAGTTCTTCGACCATTGGTTGTGACAGGGCGTTCAGCACCTGGGGCGCATTCAGCCTGATTACCGCGATCTTGTTTTCAATTTTCAGATCTATATTTTCGTATTCCACGTGTCTCTCTCCATACTGATTTTAAATGCGGTTAAGGGGCAGGCTTTCTGGGCGGTCCGGCACTGGTAAACTGCGTGCCCGGCGGATCCACGGCCCAGCCCGGCGCTTCATTCCAGGTGTCACCATACACCAGTTCTTTCATGGGGCGGCGACGCACCGGACCATGCTTGCCTCGGGGTTTACCCAGGGTAACCGTAGCGGCAATGAAGACCTCTTCAGGTATGCCCAACAAGGCCTTAAGGTCTGCATCAACGGCATGATGGAAGCCGGTGATGACTCCGCCATAGCCGATGGCGCGGGCCGACAGCAATAAATTCTGAACCGCCGGATAGACGGAAGCCCCTTCCATGGGGGTTGGCTCGCGATAGCGAACCAGACAAGGCAGAATCAGTGCCGGGCATGATTCGAACTGTTCAACGTAATGGTTCATGGTACGGGCCATGCGCGACTTGGGTGAGTTCTCATCCTTGCCAGAACCGCCCTTGTATCCGTCTGCTTCAAATTTAGCCGCCCACAGGGCCCGGGCTGCGCCTCCAA
>JAGRIO010000460.1 GCA_020443225.1 Pseudomonadales bacterium | reverse complement strand
TCAGTGGCTTCTATGGAGTCTGGGCTTACCGAACCTACCCTGAAGCACGCAATGACATCAAACGCAGTCAGACGCTGGATGACATCTTCCTGCAACTGGAAGAGGCTGATCAGCATATCCGTAAGGATGTCAGCCGCTTGCCGGAAGACGTCAGGAACGTGGTGCTCAGTGCCCTGGACCGGACTGAAATCGGCGGGGGCATCTGGGCGCAGATCTCCGGTGCTGACCGCTCCAGGGTGATGATTGATGACTCTATTCAGTCGAACGCTGATCAGGAAGCCACGATTTCGTGGCTGGTGAGCCGGGTGGCGAGCGCTCAGGGGGATGAAGCCCACAGAATGTCGGCGTTGATCCGTGATTATGGGGCCCGCCAGAAGCTGTTGCGGGTCATCCGGCAGGACATCAGGATGCATGGTATGCAGGAAATCTGGCTGTTTTTCCATGTGCCCGTGTCCTTTGGGCTGCTGGCAGCACTGACAGCCCATATCGTCTCGGTCTTCATCTATTGGTAAGGGATATCTGGTAATAACAACCGGTCAGGAAATTACGTGCGTCTTCAACTTAAATTTATCGAATCGCGGGGTGTTGGTCAGGAAATCAGCCTGGCAACCTTTGATGGTCAGACCGCGTCCATAGGGCGTGGAACGGATCAGACGATTCAGATCCCCGACCGGCGGCTGCCCCTGAACCACTCGAAGCTGACACTGTCTGGTGGCAAGCTGAATATAGCCAGTGACTACCGGTTCAGCGTTAATGATGAATCGGCCCGTCGGGCCGTGCTTGAAGTGGATGATGTCATCGGGATATCCGGGCACGAAATCAGGGTGCTGGCGGGTACGGGTGAATATGACTATGTGCTTGAAATCACCCTTGAAGCTGAGCAGGTTGAGAAACTGCGTGACCGGTTTCAGACCCGCCTGCGGGAAACCGGTATACCTGAGCGTGGTCTGTCATGGGCTCTGTTTCTGACGATTCTCATCGCGACCCTGGTTATTCCGATGTTTGGTGTGTTCTCGGATATGTCGTCATTGAAGGCGACCCCAGGGATGCCAGACGATGGTCTCTGGTTGTCAGGCGAGTTGCATCAGACCCATGCTTTCATGGGACAGGACTGCTCCTATTGCCATGCCATTCCCTTCACCCCTACCCGGGATGAGGAGTGTCTTTATTGCCACCTGTCGGTGAACCATCACTTCGATACGAAAGTCTTTGGCCGTGATTATCAGGTCGGGGACCGGTGTGCCGACTGCCATAAGGAACACAGTGAAACGGCTTCGATCACCCGGGACGACCAGGAAAGTTGTACCGCCTGTCATGCCGACCTTCAGGGTATTGGATTTGACAGCGACCGGCTGAAACCAGTCAGTGATTTTCTTAATGATCATCCTGACTTTATGGTGACACTCACCAAGTATGGTCCGGACGAGCAATGGCATGACAGTCGTTTGGAAATCTGGGAAGACGAAGCTTTTGAAGAGTCCAATCTGTTGTTTCCTCATGATGTGCATGTGAGTAAAGAAGGCATTGATTCACCGGAAGGGCCTGTCATTCTGTCCTGTGCTGACTGTCATACGCCGGATTCCGGGGGCAAAAACATGCTGACGGTAAATATGGAGCAACACTGTGCCAGCTGCCATCAGCTGACCTTTGACCCGGCGACTCCGGACCGGGTTGTTCCTCATGGTTCACCGCCAGAGCTGATGCAAACCCTGCGTGAATACTATGCGCTGCAATTCCTTAACCAGGGACAACCAGAGCCCGCGACCGACAAGGCGCCTGAAGTTGCCCGAGAACCCGCCCGAACCAGCCGACGGCCCGGGCGTAGCGAACGACCGAAGGTCATCAGCGATATCATCACGGAAACGCGGGCGGAAAAGGGTATCCCGCTGACGTCTCAGGCCCGGTTATTTATCGAAGCCCGGGTTGAGGATGCCGCAGCGAACCTGTTCGAAAAGCAAACCTGCACCATCTGTCACCAGATTACTGCCGTCGCAGATGAACAGGTGCCCTGGAAGGTACTGCCGGTACACCTGACTTCGGACTGGTATCCCATGGCGGTGTTCTCTCATGATTCTCACAAAAATATGCAGTGTGAAGGTTGCCATGAAGCCAGCGTCTCAGCTTCGGCCGAAGATATTCTGATGACGGACATCGGCACCTGCCGGCAATGTCATGGTGGTGAGCATTCAGAAAGATTGCTGCAGAGTAACTGTATCACCTGCCATGAGTTCCATTTAGATAGCCAGAACCCCATGGGTGAGCTGGTAGAAATCCGGGATCTTGAACGGCAGGAGTCTGCAGCTGCAGAGACAGAAGCAGTGGAACGAATGGCAGATGAACAG
>JAGRIO010000459.1 GCA_020443225.1 Pseudomonadales bacterium | reverse complement strand
ATGGGAATCGCCCACAGCAATGCGAAAACACCGAACAGGCCATACTCTGAATCATTGGGACGTCGCATCCACAATCCCAGCACGAACAAGCCCATCATGACGCAAAGCACGAGTGATATCTGACTGCTGGTACTTTGCCAGAGAACTGCCTGCCGGCGCGCCTCTGCCAGCAGAACGGCATCACCCACCACGATCTGCGACAACGCTGTTGTGAACGGTTGCCTTGAAAGACGGATATGCAAGGTATTCTGCCCGGACCGCCACAGGCTCGCTGGCAAATTGACCAACAGCGGTCTGGTCCAGCCAATTGCTTCCATGCCCGGAGGCTCGCCAGAACCACCAATCAGTTCACCATTCAGGTAGACCCGCACCGAGAACATATGCAGATTAATCAGCAAAGCGCGGTCATCCGCCACCAGCTCCGGCAACTGCAGCCGGAACCAGAAGTACGCTGTCTCCGGTTCGTCTGAGGTGCTGAACAGGGGCAAACTGACTGATTGCCAGCGCGCGTCAGAAGCAGGCGGCGCCGTTGCATCAGACGCAAGCATGACCGCCTCATCAACTACCACATAGTTCTCTTCGGGGGCCGGTTCGCCAGTGGCAAGTCTGGTGATCAGGAACACACTCGCTAGTACCAGCAATCTCACGACCCGGCCCAGCCAGGCACGGTTAAATAATGTGGAACCCACTACCATAGGAGCGAAATATCTGCCAGCTGACATCTGCTGCTATAGTAACCGGCCCGACCCGCGATTGGGTACTTCAATGATGTGGGTGGTGACCGCCGGTCAGGATCCCATCCTGCTCACATCGTCAACTTCGTTGACAATATCATCTGAGCTCTGAACAATGTTGCGACCTTGCCCGGACCCGGCCTCTGTAATGCTGCCCGGGCGCTACCCGTTCCGTAACCATGAATCGCAGCATGCAGGAGTAGAGTGATGGCAGCAGAACCCCGGCGCATCCGACTGATCAGAGAGTCTTACGGAGTTTCCTACACCGAAACAGATACCCTGAAAGACACCTACGGCGGCTCTACGGGTATGGTGTTTGTGGAGTGCATGCGAATCATTGCGGAAGGCACCAGTGCTGAGACAGTGGTGGTTTTTTCGCACCCGATCGGCGGCGGCAGCTACTTACCCATGGTCAATGCACTGGCACGTGCCGGTATTCACATTATCTACTGTAATCCGAGATACCGCGGCAACGATTCCGCCCTGATTATGGAAAAGTGCGTACTTGACCTCGGCGCCTGTATCCGTGATCTGAAACAGCGCTTTGGTTACAGCAAAGTAGTGCTGGGTGGCTGGTCCGGTGGTGGCTCGCTGTCTTTGTTTTATCAGGATCAGGCCGAGCACCCCACCATTACCAGTACGCCGGCCGGTGATCCTGTCGATCTGGTGGGGGCAGGACTGATCCCTGTCGACGGTATCATGCTGCTGGCCGCCCATATAAGCCGGTCCCATACCCTGACAGAGTGGATCGACCCTTCCATCACCGATGAAACCAGACCCTTTGACAGGGACACGAGTCTCAACATCTATGATCCGGCCAATCCGAATCAGCCGCCCTACAGCGAGACTTTTGTGACGCACTTCCGGACAGCACAGATTGAACGGAACCGCCGCATCACCGCCTGGGTAAAGCAGACACTGGCTGAACTGAAGGCTATTCCTGATGGTCCGCAAGAACGCCCTTTTGTTGTCTATGGCACCATGGCCGATGTGCGCTGGACTGATCCGACCCAGGACCCTTCTGACCGCGAACCCTATACCTGTTATCTGGGTGATCCACGGACGGTCAATGACGGACCCGTAGGCCTTGCCAGGTTCACCACTCTCCGTTCCTGGCTCTCGCAATGGAGCTACGACGACAGCCGGGCAGACGGGCTGGGCAATGCATCACGTATCAGCTGCCCGGTGCTGGTGGTCAACAACACGGCCGACCTGGCCTGCACGCCGAGCCACGCCCAGCGACTGTTTGACGCCATCGGTCATGACGACAAGGAACTGCATCAGGTACAGGGCGCAGACCACTATTACACCGTGGCGAGGGAAAAGGTGAATGAAGCAGTCGCACTGGTAGCTGACTGGCTGCAACGTAAGGGTTTTTAACTGTTTTTTTGCTATCTGCAGAAGCGTTACCATCACTGACCGCAGAGCAGACTGATATCAGCCGGGATTGATTTCAGCGCGAGAATCCTTTATTCAGGTACAGTATCAGAACAAGCAGAGGGAGAATATTATGGAAATCAAACCACTGACGCCCCATATCGGCGCCGAAATTACCGGGGTAGATCTGTCTAAGCCCTTATCGAACGAGGAGTTTGCGGCCATTCATCAGGCGCACCTGGA
>JAGRIO010000458.1 GCA_020443225.1 Pseudomonadales bacterium | reverse complement strand
GTTGACGATCCGGTTTCTCCTTCTACTTTCTTCTGTTTGAAGTAGCCAACGGAGATGTACGCCCAGATGTCACGGTCGAAGTCCAGCAGGATGGTGTTAAAGCGGGCGATGGCGTTGAATAATTCGGCGATATAGTCGTGAGGCTCAATCTGGGTGGTATAGGCATTCCAGCTCAGCCCCAGGGAGGTAACGAATGCTTCGCTCAGCGCTGGCCAGTCTGCATCCGGGTAGGCAGACACATGAGCGTTGAAATTGCCCACTGCGCCATTAATTTTCCCCAGCAGGGGAACAGCATTGACCTGATCACGCTGGCGACGTAAGCGGGCCACGACATTCGCCATTTCCTTACCCATCGTGGTGGGGGATGCCACCTGACCATGGGTCTTTGAAAGCATAGGTACGGCCCGGTATTCCCGCGCCAGGTGCGCTATACCATCGATAACCTGCTCAAACAGCGGCATCAGAACCTGTTCGCGACAGGCATGGAGCATCAGTGCGTGGGATAAGTTGTTGATGTCTTCAGAAGTGCAGGCAAAGTGAACGAATTCCAGCTGACTGGTCAGATCCTGCAGGCCGCTTTCGTTGAACCGCTGCTTGATGAAGTACTCCACCGCTTTAACGTCATGATTGGTGGTGCGCTCATAGTCTTTCACTATCTGTGCATCGGTAACACTGAAATTTGCGACCAGAGAATTCAGGAAATTATGAGCTTCAGTGCTCAGTTCCGGCAGTTCCGGAATATCAAGGCAGGAAGCCAGGAACTGAAACCAGCGTATCTCGACAGTAACCCGATGGTGGATCAGTCCGATCTCGCTGAACATGGGGCTCAGTTCGTTGGTTTTGTCGTTATAGCGACCATCGATCGGTGTTACGGCGGTTAGCTTGGATAGGTTCATGGTAGTTGTTTCCGGTTAATTGACGGGTCCTGATGCTGAATTTCCTGTCAGGAATGTTCTTTATCTCTATGATTTATAAAAGGTTTCTGGCCGCGTCCCGAAGTTTTCGGCGGCTCAGAAGCAAGTGCCAGCGACGTCCGCCCACCTGGTGCCACAGAACAGCGGAACGTACTCCTGCCAGCAGCAGGGCACGGATCTTATTGACCGTTTCAGTGCGCTTCAGGCGGGCCGGGTCACCCTGAATCTTGATTCGTGGCTCGATACGGCTGAGCGTGGCGTGATAGATCTCCGCCAGTCGGGCAATGGTTTCTTCATCGACCATCCCATCCTGGCCATCCCGACGCATTCTCTGCTCGTCAGCACTGGCAACCAGCGCACCGATTTCACGCAGCATGGCCGGCTGTGCCGCCAGCTTACGTTCCAGATTGATGACGGCCATACTGTAACCCAGAATTTCTCCGTGACGACCGGCGTCGAAGCTGGTCAGCATCTCAGTCAGCAGGTTCAGTCCCGTGCGGATGCCCCGGGTGCCCTGGAACACATCGGCCACGGATCCGGGGTTCTGCACAAAAATACTGGCGAGGCTTGCTGACAGCGTGTCCTGACCGACAATTCCATGTCGCGCCAGTTGCACCACCAGTTGGCTGGCTTGAACCAGACCGGCCAGGGCGATTGCCCGTTGTTCCCATTCGATCATTGCGGCAGACTTTCCAGCTGATTGGTCGATTCTATGATTCCGCCACCAAGACAGACATCAGACTGGTAGAAGCAGGCCCACTGACCCGGCGTGACAGCCCGTTGGGGATGCTCAAAGGTAATTTGCCAGCCATCACCCACCGCTTCCAGCAGGCATTGCTGATCCGGCTGCCGGTAACGGGTTTTGACGGCAAGGCGGGCAGGGACCTGGGGGCATTCACCCACCCAGTCAATGTCTTTCAGGTGCATTCGGGTGCAGTTCAGCGCCGGGTTATCGTTTCCCTGACCGACGATCAGACGGTTGTTAGTGAGATCCTTGTGAATGACATACCAGGGCGCATCAGGTGCGTGCCTGACGCCACCGATTCCAAGCCCCTGGCGTTGCCCCAGGGTGTAATACATCAGCCCGCCATGGGTGCCGACAGGGTGCCCCTCGAGGTCACGTATCTCGCCGGGCTGGGCAGGCAGGTACTGTTCAAGGAAATCACGGAACCGGCGCTCGCCAATGAAACAGATACCGGTGGAATCCTTCTTGGCATAGGTGCTCAGTTGATGGGCCTCAGCAATGCGACGCACTTCCTGTTTCTGCAGTTCTCCCAGTGGAAAGATGCACTGACGGAACTGCTCACCGCTGACGCCCTGCAGGAAGTAACTCTGATCCTTCCCCTGGTCCAGCCCCTTCAGAAGCCGGGGTGGGTCCTGACTATGATCCAGCCTGGCATAGTGGCCGGTCGCTATCAGGTCTGCGCCGAGAATTCTGGCGTAGTCTAGAAACACTTTGAATTTGATTTCACGAT
>JAGRIO010000044.1 GCA_020443225.1 Pseudomonadales bacterium | reverse complement strand
TAGCCATGAGGTTTCCGTATGAGAACAATAATGCCCGCAGTATAAACCGAACCGGGGCGCGGTTGTGGGCGCCCTGGCAGGAAAAATAACCCGGGGAAAACTATGGTTTTTGCTGCGAGGACGGCAATGGGGAAATCACTGGAAAAGATTGACTGCAAAAGATTGACTGGCAGCGGGTAGACTAACGATCTTCTTGTGTCGTGAAGGGCGGCGGACAGGTCCGGTCAGCCGCGCCCGATCTGGAAGCCAAATTGCATATGCCGGATATCCGTCTGGGTAAACAGTGTCAGCACATTAGCCAGCGCCAGTGACAGTCTGAATTTCTTCGGGCCGTTGATACCCCGGAACTGATGAATGCGGAAATCATGCTCTGCAAATGTGCGTTTCAGGCTTTTTTCTGTGAAGAACCGCAGATGGGTCCGGTCCAGAATGCCGCTGTCTGCATAGCGCCAGTCTTTGCCGAACAATAATCGGCCGAGGTTTTTGTAATAGCGAACATTCGGGATAGAGCCAATCAATACGCCGTTGGCTGTCAATTTGCTACGAGCCTGGCTGAAGAAGAAATCATGATCAGGCATGTGCTCGATCACATCGTTACAGATGATGAGGTCAAAGTAATTGTCCGGCAAATCATCACAGGCATCGTCAAAGGTGCTGGCGAAGGTTCTGTGCATGGGGTGGCGGATAGTTGCCATTGGCTCGATGCCCCAGATTTCGGCATCTGGCTTCAGCACCTGTGAAAATGTTCCCTCACCGCAACCCACCTCCAGCACGGTCTGGTAGGTTGCTGGCAAAAACGCACACATTTCCGGCCGTGTGTTGACGAAATAGCGGCTGGCGTCAGCGGAATTCTGGTCGGACATACAGATGGTTTCTGCGCAGGAACGAGCGGGAATCATAGAGGATTCCCGCGCTGAAGTCAGGCCGCTGGCAACCTGACTGACAAGGGCGTGCGCAGGGTAAGGGACGGTACTGTCTTCACCTTACAACCGGACTACCGGCATCTCAGTCATCGCCAGTGCGACCAGTTGCTTGTCAAAGTCTGCCCGGCAGGCCTGAAAGCGTTCCAGCGGGAACTTGATGGGTACCCCGGCGAGGGCCGTCTGCATCATCGTCAGGTGCGCTTCCCAACCGGCACAGGAACGTGAAACGACTTCGTCTCTTGGAATACTGACCGTCAGGCGGATCAGGCTACCGTTTTCCCTGGGTTCGATTTCGAAGCGCACGGGCCGTTCCGGATCGCTGGCACCACTCCAGCTAAAGGCCAGCACTTTCTCTGGCTCGCAGGCAGTGACTTCGCTGTCGACAACCACATAGCTGTCTTTAAAGTCGAGCTCGGCGCGCCCACCGGGTTTCAGTTCAATGGTGCCAGGTGCCAGCCATTTAACCCGCTCGGATTCTTCAGCAAGCACGGCCCAGACTGCTTTCGGGGATGCGTCTGTTTCGCGCTCCATGACAGCGGTAACGTAATTTTCCTGGCTGATTAATGTGCCAAATGTGTCCTGCATCTTTCTCTTCCGATGTTTGTCTGCGGACAAATTAGGAAATATCTGCATGCCCGTCCCTGATCCAGGTCAAATTGGCGCACAAAGTTGCCAGCTGAGCCGGGGACAGGGTTCAGAACGAGGCCGGCAGACGTTGAGGGTGCATTATCGGCGCAGGCGGATATACGGGGTGCAGTAGGGTGCGCTGTTTTGTCGCAGGCAATATAAATTAGTAAATCCTAATATATAAATATAAAAATCACCGAGGTCTGATCTATGCTGGAATCCAGAATCATCCAATCGGCAGGTCGATGGGCGCGAATGCTGCCGCTGTCTGTCTGCATACTGGTCCTGGCGAGTTGCGGCGGGGGTGGAGGTTCGGCCTCTGCACCCTCGGCGTCCTCTGCACCTTCAGCCAGTACCTCGCCGCCAGCCAGTGATGCTTCTTCAACCGCGGTAACCGTGCAGCCTCCACCGGTTTCTGATTCATCTGATGGCGACTTACCGGACATCTCACTCTTTACCCCAGCGTGGGGTACTCATGGCGTTTTTACCGCCGCTGCAGACTGCAGCCAGTGCCATAGTGGGGCTACTGATGGTTCTGGTGTGCTGCGTGATCCCGTGACGGACGAGGCCATTGGTCCACACGATGGCTGGTCACATTCCGTCATGGCGCACAGCTGGTCAGATCCGTTTTTCCGCGCCAATCTTGAAGACGAGGTGGCAGAGTTCCCGCAACTGGGTTCGACTATTGAAGACAAGTGCCTTACCTGCCATGCCCCCATGGGCAGAACCCAGGCACACCTCAGCGCCAGTAACCTCGCTATTGATCAAAGTTGTCTGACGGCGGGTGGTTGTTTTCAGCAGACTACGGCTGATGCCCAAATGGCTGCCCGGGAAGGAGTCAGTTGTACGCTTTGTCACCAGATTGCCCCTGACAGCTCAGGCAGCCGGAGTTCAGGTCAGTATGAGATCAGTCCTTCAGCGTTAACCATTTACGGGCCCGTCATGAACCCGGTAACCCAGCCGATGGCGAACAACACGCAATATCAGGTTGCTGGCAGTGATCATGTTTCAGCTTCGTCACTTTGTGGTACGTGCCATGACCTCAGGACGCCTGCGGTGGATGCAAACAGCGGTGAGCTGACAGGTAGCGACTTTGTCGAGCAGGCGCCATTTTCAGAGTGGCGCAACAGCGACTTTAATCTTGGAGTATCTACAGATAAGCAGTGCCAGGATTGTCATATGCCAGTTATCAACGGCTATGCCACTCGTCTTGCCACCATGCCGGGCGGCTCCGCCAATCTGCGCTGGCCAGAGCGCCAGGATTATTCCCAGCATTCTTTCGTCGGTGGTAACACATACCTGCTTTCACTGCTCAGTGATAACCGGGCAGCGCTTGGGCTGACGGCCAGCACCACGACCACGGGATTTGAAAAGCAGATACAGGCGAACAGGGATTTCCTGCAGCAAGCGACAGCTCAGCTTTCTTTCACTCAGGTTGGTCTGCAGGACCAGCAACTTGCGATCGATGTGGAGGTGGTGAACCTGGCCGGTCATAAACTTCCAACCAGTTTTCCAAGTCGCAGAGTCTGGCTGAATCTGAAGGTAATTGACGCGTCAGGTACTGTACTTTTTGAAAGCGGTACCCCGGATGCAAACGGGTTCCTGCCAGACGACAGGCTGACGGCCTCAGCAGGGTGCACGGCGGTCGCGAAACCAGCGGATTATCAGGTGGCGGATTGTTACTCTCCTCACCATGATGAAATTCGGTCCGCAGATCAAACGCAGATATGGGAATCCGTCATGGCAGATACCAATGGCCATCCGACCTATGCCTTGTTGCATGGCAGCCAGTACATCAAGGATAACCGTATTCCACCGCGTGGATTCCGGACAGATGATGGGCGCTATTCCGCTGATATTGCTGTCGCCGGTCTTGCAACGGCAGACGCAGATTTCAATCGTGCCGGGGCAGGCGAAGGTTCAGGAACAGATCAGGTGCATTTCCGGTTGAACTGGCAGGGCCTGCCCCCGACCGGTCTTCGTATTGAAGCCCGGTTGTTGTATCAGTCAGTCAAACCTGCCTTTGTTGCCGGGTTGCAGAATAAAGGCGAATGGATTGATGGTTTCAGGCAGCTGTATGAAACCAGTAAACCGCAACCTGAATTGCTGGCAGAGGTCCGAAGTACGCTGAACTGATCAGTTAAGGATTGATGGTGTTTAGTGAAACTCCTGACACTACCCTGTCAGGAAGCCTGTGTCAGAATAACGCGACTAAACACAAGTCAGGGCAAATATCATGAAACACTATTACCATCCTATGAGCCGCGCGGTGACAACCCACTGGATGCTGATGGAGCTGGGGGTTGAGCACGAACAGGTGCTGGTTGATTACATGGCAGGAGAGAACTTTTCCGCTGAGTTTAAGGCGATCAATCCGATGTCCAAGCTTCCGACCCTGGTCGATGGTGATGTTGTCGTTACTGAGACTGCGGCAATCTGCGCGTATCTTGCAGATAAGTTCGCAGATAAAGGCATGGCGCCAGCGGTCACTTCGGCAGACAGGGGGCGCTACTATCGTTACATGTTCTTTCCTGGCAACACCCTTGAACCAATGTTCACGGTAAACCAGATGCCGGGCGCTGAGTATTCGCCAGCATCAGTCGGTTGGGGTGACCCTGAGCGTTGTCTGGCGACGATCGAAGCGATGACACCAGCAGCAGACTGGGCGCTGGGCCAGACCTTTACTGCGGCTGATGTGGTTTATGGCGGCACCCTGGATTTCGCCTGTCAGTTTAACTGGCTTGAACCGACGCCAAAGATAGCTGCTTATGTGAAACGCCTTAAAAGTCGCGAAGCCTATCGTGCGAGCCACGACCCGGACTGGCACTAGGATATTGCTGCGCTGGCGAGATGTCTCACCAGCACTCTGAATCTCTGTTTTTTGCACCGGGGTGCGCGGTATGATTTGCCCTTGAGTGAAATACAGAGGGAACTATGAGCCAACTCAGGATTATCTCTGAAACCAGTGAAGGTTTCGTTAAAGAAATGCGATTCGATCTGGAAGTCGATGGAGAAATTGTACCGGGTATTCTGTGGACGCCCCAGGGTGCGTCGGGCAGTCGTCCGCTGGTTCTGTTCGGCCATGGTGGACGGCAGCACAAACGGGTCGACAACATCCTTCGTAGTGCGCGTGATCTGGTGGTGACCGAGCACTATGCGGTGCTGGCCATTGATGGCCCCGGACACGGCGACCGCGCACCACAGCCAGCTTCCGACAATGGTGATACACCCAGAACCAATATGACGGCAGAGTGGCAGGCTGTTATCACTGAGGTTCAGAAACTCGGGTACGTGGGCGAGGGGCCCATCGGGTATTGGGGTGTTTCCATGGGTACGCGATTTGGTGTCCCGCTGGTAGCAAAGGAACCCCGGATCAGGGCGGCGATTCTTGGCCTGTTTGGTCTGTTCGACGAAGGGCTGACAGAGGAAAGCGGCTTCGGGCAGGCGGCTGCCAGCATCACAGTGCCGTTAATGTTCGTTTATCAGAGCAGCGACGAGTTGATGAAACTGGAAAATGGCATTCGTTTGTATGACGCTTTCGGCTCGAAAGAAAAATCGATGCACATCAACCCCGGTGGGCACACGGGCATCCCAGTCTCTGAACGTGAAACCTGGAAGCCCTTCTTCGTCAACCATCTTGGCAAGGCGCGGCTTTCAAATTAGCTGAAGTATCAACTGGTTGAGTAGCAAGGTTAAGTGGAAGTGAGTCTGATCCACAGGGACGCGTTGCCGCTGTCTGGGCCATTTTCGCGTGTCCTGCCATAACTTACACCTGAACTAACGCCTGAAAAGGTCTTCACCCGCCTGCGTGCTGGCTTTTTGGCTCTGCGCTTTAACAACACATTCATTGCGAACCTCTTTACCAGACTGCCCGAGTTACCGAACCCCTTAATGTGGGTAATGAATCTAACCGGAGCACCGATTGGTCCACTGATGGCGGGGGTGGCTGTTTCCGTTAAATTGCAGCAAACTGGCTGACAGACCTATCAACCAGATGAGAGGGAAATAAGCATGAGCGAGATGATTCTTGACGCAGCCCAGTTACCAGATCCTGAGTCAGTACCGATTGAAGATATTGACGTGAGCCATCCGATTTTGCTGCAGCAGGACTTATGGCAACCGTACTTTGCCCGGATGCGTAAAGAAGATCCGGTACATTACTGCAAGAACAGTCTGTTTGGTGCCTACTGGTCCATCACCAAGTTCAACGACATCATGGAGATTGAGAAAAACCATGAAGTATTCTCATCGGATCGCGACATCACGATTTTCGATCAGTCCATGCTGGATGAGTTAGGCATCCCCAGAAGTAAGCGCGATACGTCTAACTTTATTTCCATGGACCCGCCGGTGCATGACGAGCAGCGAAAAGCTGTCCAGGGTGTGGTGGCACCGCGTAATCTGTCGAAGATGGAAAGCCTGATTCGTCAGCGAGTGATAAACATTCTGGAATCGTTGCCCGTTAATGAGGAATTCAACTGGGTGGAAAAGGTAAGCATCGAATTGACCACGCAGATGCTGGCAACCCTGTTCGACTTTCCGTTTGAGGACCGGTACAAGCTGCCTTACTGGTCGGATGTCGCTACTTCGTTGCCAGAACTGGGCATCGGTGTCCCCGGACTGACCCGGGAAGTCCAGGAAGAGGCGCTCGAAGAGTGCCTGGCCACCATGCGTAAACTCTGGGCTCAGCGCGCTAATATGCCGGCCGATAATGATACTGATCTGCTGTCCATGCTGGCCCATAACCCGGCAACCTACGACATGGACGATGATATGTTCCTGGGCAACCTGATTCTGCTGATTGTCGGTGGCAACGACACGACCCGGAACTCCATCACCGGTGGTGTGCTGGCATTAAATCAAAACCCTGCCGAGTATGATAAGCTGCGCAACAATCACGGCCTGATTCAGAACATGGTGTCTGAAATCATTCGCTGGCAAACGCCGTTATCGCATATGCGCCGGACTGCGACCAGAGATTTTGAATTCCGTGGCAAAACCATCAAAAAAGGCGACAAGGTCGTGATGTGGTACATCTCTGGTAATCGGGATGATGAAGTCATTGCAGATGCTGACAAGTTCATTATTGACCGTAAAAATGCCCGTCACCATGTTTCTTTTGGATTTGGTATTCACCGCTGTATGGGTAACCGGTTGGCTGAAATGCAGCTGCGCGTGCTCTGGGAAGAAATCATGAAGCGCTTTGAGAAGATTGAAGTGGTAGGTGAACCGGAACGTGTCGCTTCAAACTTTGTAAAGGGTTACACCAAATTGCCGGTGAAGATTATTCCGCTCAAAGCCGCTTCGGATCAGGTCTGAACCGACGGTTAAAGGGAATTAACCGATCCTGACCGGTCGGTTCGTAAACGCCTGACCATAGTCCCTTGCTGCAGACAGCCTGAGTGAGGGATTATGCAGGTGTTGCCTGCGAATTTGCTTACAGATACATCCAAATCAGGAAAAATGTCATGGCTAGATTGTCTGGCTTATTACTCATGCTCACGCTTGTCCTGCAGGGCTGCGTGACTACCGAGCAGATTCATCGGGACGCGATTGTCATTGATGCCCATGCCGACATAGAAATTCCCGGCAAAGAGTCGCGCTATGTCGGCGCTGATGGTCGCTCTAAGGTAGAGCCGGAAAAGATGCGGCGCGGTGGTGTCGATGTTGTTGTCATGGCAATCGCTGTAGGGCCCGGTCCCAGAACGGCTGACGGCGATGCTGAAGCAAAGCAGCAGGCGGATGCAGAGCTGGCGGCGATTCAGCGCATGACTGCCGATGATGACAATCTGAATCTGGCGCATAGTGTCGATGAGATTAAGGCTGCCCATCAACAGGGTAAACAGTCTTACATCCTGGGGTTCCAGAATGCCAGGATTCTGGGAGGGGACATTAATCTTCTGGATCACTACTACGAACAGGGGGTCAGGGTTTTCGCGCTGACCCACATGGGACATAACGACTTCGCGGATTCATCACGTCCGACCTTCATCAGGGAAACCGGCCAGCATGAACCCGCTGAAGAACATGGTGGGCTATCTGAAGCTGGCAGGCAGGCCATACAACGCCTGAATAAACTGGGCGCAGTCGTTGATATTTCACAGCTGTCAAAGCGTGCATCCATGCAGGCGATCAGTATGTCCACCGCCCCGGTCATTGCCAGCCATTCCGATGTTCAGGCGCTGTGTGGTGTTAGCCGTAACCTTTCCGATGAGGAAATTGACCTGATCGGTGCCAACGGCGGCGTCATCCATGTCACTCCGTTTCGGGGTTATCTGTTTGATTCGGGCGATGTGCAACTGGACAAAGCCATAAGAGAGGCACGCAGAATCGCTGGTATTAAGGAAGACTATCTGTATCCGTTTGAGTTGTACTGGGAGCTTGATGATGAGCAGGTACAACAGACATTTCTGCAAACGGTCAGTGAACTGCTGGGCCCGGGTCGTCTTGATGACATGATGGCGCACCTCGATTACATCGTGAACCGGATAGGAATTGATCACGTTGGTATTGGCACTGACTTCAATCATGGTGGCGGCATCGAAGGCTTTAATGATGCCAGTGAGGCGCAGAATGTGACCGCTGCGCTGCGGGCGAGAGGTTACACGCAGGAAGAGATCAATAAGATCTGGGGTGGTAACTTCCTGCGCGTCATGCAGGCTGCTCAGGATCAGGCGCAGTGATTCTGAACCTCGTCAGGGCAGGTTCGCTGATGAGTCATCTGCTTCGACAGATGTCCATCGCGGCCGGGGTCCTGACTCACTGCGGGGAGCAATAATGAAAAACAGTCCTCTTGCCGGATTGAAGGTCATCGACTTCTCCCGAATTATTGCCGGCCCGCTATGTACCCAACAACTTGCTGACCTGGGTGCCCGGGTCATTAAGATTGAACACCCTGTCACCGGCGATGATGGCCGGAGTTTAAGTAAGGCGGCAGATGATCGCGGGGCATTCTTTCAGGCCTACAATCGGAGTAAAGAGTCGATTGCGCTTGATCTGACACAACAGGCAGCCATCGATATTGTTCACCAGCTGCTGGAAGGTGCTGACATCCTGGTTGAGAATTTCAGGCCGGGTGTGATGAAGCGGCTTGGTCTGGACTATGAAACTCTGTCAGAGAAATATCCCAGGCTCATCTATTTGTCAGTCTCGGCTTACGGTCAAACCGGTATGATGGCCGACCGACCTGGCATGGATCCGGTTCTGCAGGCAGAGTTCGGCATGATGTCGATGACGGGTGAACCGGATGGGCCACCTGTGAGAACACCGCAATCTCTGATCGATACCATGACCGCTATGAACGCAACAACGGCGGTTCTTGCCGCAGTTCTGACCCGTCAGCAGACAGGATGTGGAGAACGCATTGAGCTTAGTCTGATGGCTACGGCCGTCTCTGCGCTGGGCAACCTGGGCCTTGCATATCTGAATTCCGGTCATGTCACCAGGCGTGCTGGTAATCAGCATCCTGATGCCGCACCCGTCAACCTGTTCAGGACGGCAACGCAACCCATATATGCCGCACTGGCGACCCAGAAGTTGTTTGTCACCTTTTGCAAAGAGGTTCTGCGGAAACCTGAATGGGTTGAGGATGCCCGGTTCGCAACGCCAGCGGCGCGAAGCCGCAACCGCCAGGTGTTTTACACAATGATCGACGAAGTGATGATGGAACAACCAGCAGAATACTGGCTGGAGCGGATGCGCTCGCTGCCTTCCGGTGCGGTAAGGTCAATAGATGAAGCGCTGGATTCTCCTGAAGTCGCGGAGCAGGAACTGATCATGTCAGTACCTGATGATAGTAAAGAAACGGTCCGGATGTTTCGTCTGCCGATGAAGTTCAGTCGCACCCAAGTCACGACTCCAACATCTGCGCCACATCTGGGGGAGCAGGGGCCAGCGATTCTTGCGGAGCTGGGTTATGGTCCGGCAGAGATTGAGCAATTGATTGATCGCGGTGTTCTCAGGCCTTACGTCAGGCCGGAGAATGCTGAGTAAACAGGAGTAAGCTTCGTGCGGGAGATAACGCGTGGGTGACGAACAGGGGGTGCAGATCCCACGACCTGAATATCCGCGACCTGTGCTTGTCAGAGATGACTGGCTCAACCTCAATGGCGCCTGGCGATTTCGTTCAGATCCCGAAGACGAAGGTATGGATTCCGGTTGGTTCAGGGCTCAGTTACCTGATGCCACCAGAATCATTGTGCCTTTCCCTGTTGAGTCTGAAGCGAGTGGTGTCCATGTGACAGAACCATCAGCGGTTGTCTGGTATCAGCGTGAATTTCTTGTGCCGGAAGTGTGGAGCGGCAGGGTGGTGCTTCGCATAGGTGCATGTGACCACTGGGCCCGGGTTTTTGTGAACGGGCAGGAGGTCGGTCAGCACAGAGGCGGATACGCCCCGTTTTCCTTTGATATTCAGCACGCATTATTACCCGGGGCGAACATGCTGACAATTCGGGTTGAAGATTCGCTGTCCTGGACGCAGCCTCGCGGCAAGCAGGCTGGTACCACCCGCTGGCCGATCGATTACGATAGTGTAACCGGCATCTGGCAAACAGTATGGCTGGAACCGTTGCCCGTTATTGCCATTGAAAATACTGCGTTCAGCTATTTCCATGCATCTGGCGAGCTGACTTTTACCGCGCTGTTTTCTGGTCAGGTAGATGGCACGCTAACGGCAGAGATCAGCCGCAAGGGCGAACTCATTGCCACAGCGAGCGCAGACACAGGCCTTCGAAGTGAGGTCAGATTGAAATTCGTCTTCTCGGATGGAGACCTCTGGTCTCCCGAATCTCCCCAGCTGTATGACATGAAGCTGAAGCTCTTCAACCGCAGAACTTCAGAGACTGACGAAGCCAGAAGTTATCTGGCGTTAAGAGAGATAGAGGTCAGAGATGGGCAGCTGAGACTGAATGGCGGAAAGCTGTACCTGCGCGGTGTGCTTGATCAGGGTTATTTTCCGGGTGGTTGGTACACCCCGATGACAGACGATGAGATTCGTCAGGATGTAGAGCTAACCCTTGCCATGGGATTCAACTGTGCCCGGAAACATCAGAAAGCAGAGGATCCGCGTTATTTGTACTGGGCCGATAAGCTGGGACTGATGGTCTGGGCGGAGATGCCTTCGGGAAAAATCTTTTCAACGGAACTCATTGAGACGTTGACACGGGAGTGGATGGATCTCGTGAAGCGCGATCGTGCGCATCCGTCAATAATCGCCTGGGTGCCCTTTAACGAATCCTGGGGTGTCTGGCATCAGTCACAACGGCCTGAGCAACGTGCTTTTGTTGATGGTGTCGTGGCGCTGACAAAGGCGCTGGACCAGAGCCGGCCGGTTATTGGAAATGATGGTTGGGAATTTTCTTCAGGTGACCTCTGGACGTTGCATCTCTATCAGGCAGGTGACGATCTTGCCGTCCGGTTAGCAGACCTGATCAGGGAACCCGGTTTATCTGTCACCGGTGACGACAGTCACCCGCGTGTGGGTGCATTGCCAGGCGCGAATGTAGCTGGTTTGCCCATCCTGCTGACAGAGTGTGGGGGTGTTGGGTTCGGGCGCTACGGTGAAGCAGATTTCAGCTACGGAGATTTGCCCGCGAGTCAGGCAGCACTGGAAGAGAGAATCCGTCAGACTGCTGAACTGATTCACTCGGAAGATATGTTGCAGGGTTTTGTCTGGACCCAGTTGACCGACATCCAGCAAGAGATCAATGGCCTGCTGTACTTTGACAGAACCCCGAAGCTGCCACTTGAGATTCTTAAAGGTATTTTTTCGCCATTGGATGGCGAATCCATTGTTGCCGGTGCTGATTAAGGGCATCTTCAACACAAACCGTTAAGCACCTGATGTGCCGGGTCGTTTACTCAGGCAGTTATGCAGAGTACATTTGAACAAACTCTGAAAAAGTGAATTCTGCTGATGTCTCGACAACAACGCCGCATAGGCTCGATAAACGTTCACCCGATTGGTCTCGGTTGCATGAATCTCAGTCATGCCTATGGTCCTGCCATGGCGCACAAAGAGGCGGTGGCTTTCCTGCAAAAAGCGCTGGATATCGGCTACAACTTCCTTGATACCGCTACCATCTACGGTATGGGGAAGAATGAGAAACTGATTGGCGAAGCGCTGAAAAGTCGTCGCAGTGAGTTTTTGCTGGCCAGTAAATGTGTTATGGGTTTTAAGGATGGCCAGCGAATTCTTGATGGCCGCCCTGAAACGATTGTTCAGGCCTGTGAAGCCAGTCTTCAGCGGTTGGACACAGACATTATTGATCTCTACTACATGCACAGACCAGATCCGAAAGTACCCTTAGAAGATTCCATTGGTGCGCTGGCCAGACTCGTTGAACAGGGTAAGATTCGCATGATCGGTTTGTCAGAAATGTCAGCAGACGCTTTGCGGAAGGCCTGTGCGGTGCATCCGATTGCTGCGATGCAATCCGAATACTCGTTGATGACCAGGAATCCTGAAATTGCCGTCATCGACGCCTGTCATGAACTGGGCGTGACGTTTATTCCTTTTTCACCGGTTGGACGGGGATATCTGGCCAATGAACCTCTGGACCCGACCAGCTATCACGAGAGCGATCTGCGAAGAACATTCCCGCGCTTCAGCGACCCGCACTTTTCCGCAAACCTGCCGCTGCTGGAAAAAGCCCGAAGCTACGCTGATGAGATCGGCTGTACTGTCGCCCAGTTAGCGCTGGCCTGGACTCTGGCGCAGGACACAAAGGCAGTTCCCATCCCCGGTACCACCAGCCTCGCGCATCTGGAAGACAACTACAATGCCGCGTTTATCGATATACCGGTCGACATGCTGGCGCAGATTAATGAGGAATTTTCCCCCGAAGCCATTTCTGGCCCACGATATTCACCTGCTGCGCAATCAACTGTGACAACGGAACGATTTGGTTTTGAGCTAGAGGATGAGCGCTGAACGTGAGAGGAAATTGGTTGCTACACGCAGCCGCAGGGTGCGGAAACTGGAACAGGGCGAAACGATCCTGTCTGATCATTTCGCCCTGTTCAGGTTGTTAACCTATAACAGTTAACCTGTGACAGGTAACAGAGAGATTTCTACCCGGCGATTTAACTGCTTGCCAGAGGCGGTGTTATTCGGCGCGATCGGGTGCTTCTCACCAAAGCCCAGTGATTCCAGTCGTACCGGATCAATCTCATGCTGGGCCAGGTAATTTGATACTGCATAGGCGCGCAGTTCTGAGAGATTCTGATTATAGCTGTCAGAGCCATCGCTATCGGTATGGCCGCCAACCACCACCAGCGTTTGCTTGTATTCCTTCAGAACCAGCACGACGGAATCCAGCACCGGATAAAACTCCGGATTCAATTCCGACTGCGCAGTCGCGAAAGTAATGTTACCCGGCATAATCAGGTTGATGTTGTTGCCTTCGCGCTCGACACTGACCCCGGTGCCGCGCAGCTGCTGGCGTAATTTTGCCTCCTGGGCATCCATGTAATAGCCGATACCGCCACCGATGGCAGCACCACCGGCGGCGGCAGCAAGAATACGCTGATTACGCTTTCTGGAAGCGTCGTCCTTGTTGTTGATGTAGGCCACAACAGCGGCCAGACCTGCGCCAACACCAGCGCCGATGGCAGTGGCTGATGTTTTCTGTTCTCCGGTATAGGCGTCATAGGTTGTGCAACCCGCCAGCAAACTGCCGGTAAGGGCTGTGGTGAGGGCGACTTTGGTTGCGGTCCGGATGAATCGGTTGGCTGACATACTTCGGTTTCCTGTTTCAATGGTGTGGGACAAGTTACAGCAGGGGATGATTTCCCACAATGACAGTCAGATCAGTTGCAGTCATGTGGGGCTTCAGTGGTCATGGTGCTAAGACACCGCCCTGCCGGCGTAAGTTCCTGTGACCTGACCGGTGCCGGCGCAGATTCTGGTATATTGAGCATCGTGTTTCAATCCGTGGAAATGGGTATTGTCCAGAACCATCTGCCCGAAATGTCAGTACCAGCGGCTGCCTTCAGACCGGCATGTTCATGAGGGTGTGTGTCCCCGTTGTGGCATTGCCTATGCCAAACACACGCTTAAGCACAAATCTCCGGCAGTTGCTGAACCCAGATCCCGGCCGCGTCGCGCTCACCAGCGACATGAACTGACAGACCGGGTGTTGCGGCTGATTACCCAGGTACCGGAAGAGACCCGCCAGGGCGTCTTCTGGGGGCAGGCAGGGCTGCTGGCCGGTCTGGTGCTGTGGGGTGTGTCCTTCATGCTGGGTGGCATTGACTGGAAAGCGATTAACTCATCGTTCATGCATCTGATTAATCTGCCGTTTCATGAATTCGGCCATGTGCTGTTTATGCCGTTTGGACGATTCATGGCGATACTGGGTGGCAGTCTGTTTCAGGTGGTACTGCCTTTGCTGTTGCTCGGAGTCTTTGTCATTAAGCAAAAAGATAACTTTGCTGCCAGCATCTGCCTGTGGTGGTGCGGGCAGAGTTTTATTGATGTGTCGCCCTATATTGCAGATGCCCCCTACCGTTCCATGCCGCTGATTGGCGGTATGGGAGAAAGCGCGCACGACTGGGGCAATCTGCTGACGATGCTGGATATGATGTCTTCCGCGCAGAGTCTTGCCAGTATCAGCTTCGGTACCGGCTGCGTGCTGATGGTGCTCAGTTGGTGCTGGGGTGGCTATCTGTTGCTGCTGATGCGGAAAAAACTGGTGTAGCTGGCGGTTAAACCGTGACAGAGATCATGATTGCTCAACGGACCTGGCATGATGAACTTTGGTGCGCTGGCAGCGGGTTGAATGGCCGGCAGTTAAAGTTGCGACAGGACTGAATAGATGTTTTAGTCGGGGAGAATACAGGTGGTCGTTACTCACGACTTTTTCAGGTAAGCGGGTATTGATGCCACACAAGACGCGATGCAATAACAACAATTCAACACAAGCAGGGAGACAGTAGCTATGAGAAATTCTTTGTTGGTTTTCGGGCTTTCAGCACTGGTTCTGGCGGGATGCAGCAAGGAGTCCCCGAAACCAGAGGAGAGCGCCGCTCCGGCGCCAGTAACTGAATCAGCGGCAGCCGAATCTGCAGTTGCCATGGCGCAACCGAAAACTGAAACCGCTTTGCTCAGTTGTCAGTCGTCAGACACAATGGCTGTTTTCTGTGGCTTTAAAAATCCGGAAGATCTGGTGCTCACGCCGGATGGGAACTGGTTGATTGTGAGCGAAATGGGTGAATTCATGCTCGACACGCCAGGCGGTCTGTCATTGTTCAACCTGCAGAGTGGTGAACGGGAAGCGTTGAATATCATCTGGCCGGAATCGCAGGCACAAGCCTCTGGTTGGGGCGATGCTGACTGTGCTGCGCCTGATGTTGCTGCGTTCAGCCCTCATGGAATCGATTTCCTGACGCTGGCAGATGGCACGCATGAGCTGTTGGTCGTGAACCACGGTAAGCGTGAGTCTGTGGAATTCTTCACCGTAGAGAAACCCGCAGATAGCTGGCAACTGGTGTGGCAGGGCTGCGCACTGCCGCCGGGTGACCCGTTCATCAATGATGTGGCTGCTCTGAATGATGGTGGTTTCTTTGTTACCCATATGTGGGACAAACATACTGACTTCGAAAAGGTCGGAGAGATGCTGACCAGTGGACAGAACACCGGTTGGGTCTGGGAATGGCAACAGGATCAGGGCTTTACCAAAGTTGCCGGCTCCGATGAGCTGATGCCCAATGGCATAACCGTCAGCAAAGATAATTCTAAACTGTTTGTGAATATCTACATGGGTAACAGAACAGTGCGAATTGACCGGGCGAGTGGGCAGATAGACGGTCATTTCGAGGTGCAGCAACCAGACAATATCACCATGGGCCCGGATGGTTCGTTGTGGGTGGCTTCTCATAAACATGATCCGCTGGGACAGACTTGCGCTGCAGTGGAAGCCGGGCCTTGCCTGCTACCTTATGAGATTGTCAGGGCGAATCCGCAAACGCTGGAAACCGAAGTGATATTGCATCAGGATGGTGCGCCCATGGGATACGCAACCGTCGGCCTGAAGGTGGGTCAGAAACTGTATATGGGCAGTGCTCATGGTGACCGCGTGACTGCGATAGACCTGCCTGCTGATACCATGGACGAATGAGAAACCGGTTCTGATCTCTGTGAGCCTGCGTAAGATCCGGCCAGAATGGCCGGTTTCCATCGCAGGCTTTATTTTTCGCAAATTTATCATTCTCTCAGGCACTGTCAGCTAAAATCATTCCTATGGAATTTATCTGGATTTTGTTTGCTTTTGGCTGTGGACTGGCTGTCCGTCTGATAGCGCTGCCACCGCTGGTGGGTTATCTGTGTGCTGGATTTATGTTGCACCTGCTGGGTGTAGTCCCGAATGCAGGTCTGCAGGTTCTCGCCGATCTCGGTATCACGCTGATGTTATTTACCATCGGACTGAAGCTGGATATCTCCTCATTGTTAAAACCAGAAATCTGGGTCACATCAGTTGTACATTTTGGTAGCTGGATTCTGCTGATCACTGTCCTGTTTCTTCTGCTAGGGCTGGCAGGAATCCCGCTGCTGGCAGGTGAGAGTCCTCAAACCATGGCGTTGCTGGGTATTGCACTGGCATTTTCCAGCACGGTCTGTATCGTCAAGCTGCTGGAAGAAAGTGGTGAAATGAAGACCCGCCACGGACAGATTGCGATTGGCGTGCTGGTACTGCAGGACGTGCTGGCGGTGCTTTTTCTGGTGGTTGCCAGTGGTGCTGTACCGTCAGTCTGGGCGCTGGCCCTGGTATTGTTGTATCCCCTGCGCAAATCTGTAGGCATGCTGCTGGAGCGGGCAGGCCATGGAGAGTTGCTGCCACTTACTGGCTTCTTTCTGGCATTTGGTGCCTATGAGCTGTTTACCCTGGTCGATCTTAAAGGTGATCTGGGTGCCTTGCTGGCAGGCATGCTGCTCAGCAAGCATCCCAAGGCAACAGAGCTGACCAAATCTCTGCTGGGCTTCAAAGACTTATTCCTGATTGGTTTCTTTCTGTCGATTGGCTTTACGGCCCTGCCTGACTGGTCAATGTTACTGATGGCGTGTGCGCTGGCCATGTTATTGCCGTTCAAGTTTGTGATGTTCTACCTGATTTTCTACGCGCTGCGGTTACGGGCCCGCAGCAGTTTTCTGGCATCTCTGTCTCTGACTAACTTCAGCGAATTCGGACTGATTGTACTGGTCATCTGTGTTCAGAATGCCTGGTTAAGTGAACAGTGGCTGGTCATTCTGGCCATGGCCGTATCGATTTCTTTCGCCCTCACCAGTGTCTTCTACCGGCTGGCGCATGGCATCTACCGAACCTACAAAGCTGATTTCCGTCGTTTTGAACGGGATAAGCGACTGCCGGAAGATGTGTTCGTTCAGCCTGCGGGTGCTGAGATTCTGGTGATTGGCATGGGCAGGGTAGGCAAGGGTGCCTATCAGTCATTGTTTGCAGCATCACCGGGCAAGGTCTGGGGGATGGATGCCGACAGCCGGCGTATTGCCGAGCAGGCGGCCGCCGGTATGTACGTGTTCTGCGGTGACGGTGAGGATGCTGATCTGTGGGAAGGCCTGGATCATCAAAGTCTCAAACTGATTCTTCTGGCACTACCTTCCATCGAAGACAATATCAACATCACCAGTCAACTGAATGCTGCTGGTTATCAGGGTGAGATTGCGGCCATTGCCCGCTATGAAGATGAGCGCGAAGCTCTGCAGCAAGCGGGCATTGGGCACGTCTTTAACTTCTATGCCGAGGCCGGTACTGGTTTTGCGGAAGAAAGCTTGGCGTTGATTGCGAAACCCGCGTAAGAGAAAGTCAATGATAAACTGCTTCCGGTGGTGAGCCGGAGGCAGCTGTTAAACACGTCAATAACGCGCTGCCCGTGCTGCCTTATCGTTCACGTTTGACCTGGCTATAGATTCCCGGTTGGCTATCGGCTGTACCGGCAAGAGGCTGAATATGGCGTTTCTCTGTTCATTAACCCGATTGCAAGCAGGTTGAGGTCAGTGATAATGTCTGGCATTAAAAAGTGTGA
>JAGRIO010000457.1 GCA_020443225.1 Pseudomonadales bacterium | reverse complement strand
CACGCCGGTAAAGAACGAGCCTTTAAGGCCTTCCTGCTCCGTCAGTGATTGCCCGGCGCTCATCAACCGGTTACCGACTTCAAACCAACCGGATAAATTCAGCCCGATGAGGAAAAACAGATACACCAGCAAGCCAATGACAACTGGTGACTGCAGCTGGAAACCCCAGCCAATCTGTGCTCCACCGGCACGCAATCCAATCAGCACCGCTGCAATGGCAATAAAACTGAGCACCACCCCGGCACCGTAAACCCAGCCGTGCAGGCGCACCTGACGCCGGTCGCCTCCGGCCTGGCGAACCAGTGACAGCACCTTGATAGACAACACCGGGAAGACACAGGGCATCAGATTCAGAATCATGCCGCCCAGCAAAGCAAACAGCACCGCCTGCCAGAGAGGCATGGCATTGCCGCTACCGGCAGGGCTTGCAGTTGCACCAGTGGCTACAGGGTCGATGTGGTAAACGCTGGTAAGGCCCTGTTCCCGCACGACAACTATGCCCGCCAGGGACTTGTCCGGGGTGAAGTCATATCCTTTGCGCAGCCGGATACCAAGACCGTCCGGATTCAGCGTAATAGTCTGAGGTGCCGGATTGTCCATAACACCTTCCGTATAGGGAAAGTAATCCACCGCCGGGGTTTCTGCATTGCCCGCTGCGGTATCCGGTGCCATATCAGGAATGAGCAGTGACCAGTAATCTCCCTCATCCTGCCAGCTTGCCGTCAGACCAGCATCCACCGGCAGACGCGCGCGGGCTTCTGCGAACAGCGTTGCCGTTTCAGCCAGCGCTGGCGTCCCCATGCGGAAAGTAAGTGTCAGCTCGGCGGTCTCGGGAATACAGATATCTTTACAGACCAGCCACCGGCCTCTGGCTTTAAGTTCATAGTCACCATCTGGCAACGAGGCTGGCGGCGTGATTTGTACGGGAAAGACCACCGTATTGCTGTAGCCGAAATTCATCAGGGGGCCATAGGGTAACCGCTCCGGCACCGGCCACTGTATCTCACCGGCCGTAAAACCAGCAGGCAGCTGCCAGTTCAGCGTCGTGGCCGCCCCGGAATCACCCGGATTGCGCCAGTAGGTATGCCACTCTGGCGCAATGTCCTGTTTCAGCGCCACCCAGAAAGGTTTGCCCGCTTCAATGGCGGTGACCTCACTGATCAGATTCGCTTCAACCTGACGGCCCTGCTCACTCAGCGCCAGCAATGGCAGCGTCAGTAGCCCCAACAGGGCCAGTATTCTCTTGGTTATTTGCGACAAGTGCAGGGTTTCCTCATAACAGCACACCTTCTGGGTGCACGAGACATTTTTTAATCCGTTCAGCGTCCGGCATTCAGGCTCAGGGGCGCATACCCCAGGTCACCGGACCTTTCAGGTCTTCCAGCAACGGTTCAATCCAGTCAATCCAGCGACACAGCCTCGACCGCGTCAGCCTGGGATCGATCAGCTCATGCACCGCAAAGCTCTCCATCATCGGGAAAGGAGACCGGCTCTCCATCAGCTTTTCTTCCAGTTCCCGACGTTTGGCGTCTGGGTCTTCGGCCGCCGCAATCTCCCGGTGAAATGCCACCGCTACCCCACCCTGCACCGGCAACGCACCCATTTCATAGGAAGGCCAGGCGAGTTTGTAGTTATTAGGTGCGAAGTGTGCCGCCGAAGCCACGCCAAAGGATTTATGCACGGCAATGGTCGCCCAGGGCACCGTAGACTGCACAGCTGCAGCCACCGCACTCATCCCGTAGCGTATGGTCGCATCACTCTCTGCATCGGGTCCAATCATAAATCCCGGTTCATCGAGGAAGTTCACAATGGGAATGTGGAAGGTGTCGCAAAGTTCCATCATACGTTTGGCCTTCTGCGAACCATCGGCTGTCATAGCGCCACCGAAGTGCTTGCAGTCATTCGCGATGACACCGACAACGGCACCATTGAGCCGGGCCAGCCCGGTAATCTGACCGTGACCATAGAATGGCGAGATCTCGAAGAAGGTTCCCCGGTCGACCACATGGTTAATCACATCCCGCATTTCAAAGGGGATACGACCATCTTTCGGCACAATGGAAATGAGCGCGTCTTCGGCCCGGTTCGGATCATCACCGGTGTCGACCCGGGGCGCCAGCCGCCAGACATTGTCGGGCATATAGCTGAGGAAGCGGGCCATTTGCGCGAGAGCCTCCGCTTCACTGTCTGCGACATTGTTGACGATACCGCTGCGGGTATGAACGCGCCAGCCACCCAGTTCTTCCTTCGTCAGGGACACCCCCAGGGCCCGCTCTACCAGAGCAGGGCCGGCAACCATAACCTGTGAAGTTTCCTTAACCATGACCGAGAAATGCGAAGCAACCAGTCGCCCGGCGGGAAAACCAGCGACCGGCCCCATCGCACCCGAAACTACCGGCACGCAGT
>JAGRIO010000456.1 GCA_020443225.1 Pseudomonadales bacterium | reverse complement strand
GAACGTCTGGCAATGGAAGCTTACCCCTCGCAACAGCAGGGCAAGGTGCTGCATCGCCGCTAGTGATCTGCCAGCGATACGCCCTGTCCAGCGGTACGCCCTGTATGTACAGAGCGTATCGCCAGGGCATGATTATTATCCGAGGCTATCCCAAAGATCTGCAAACACTCCCCGCGGATCAGCTATCTGGCGACTGGGATTACCAAAAACCAGCGTCTGACGCTGGGCGGTATCATAGGCCTGCCAGTGCGGCGTTATTGGATTGTCAGGATCCCCATTGTGGGCGAAGGCGACAAATGATGACGCCAGCTCATCGGCCAGCCGCACATTATTCTCCTGCGGCCCACTCAACGCCATGCGGGTATCATGCATCGCATAGGAAACATCCACCGCATGGGTGGCACCATAGCGCCCACCAAATGCAGGGCTGGGTGCAGCCCACAGATAACTCCAGACAGGGGCACCGCCTTTGCTGGCCCGCTCTGCCTTACGGTCTGCGACCAGTCGAGCGTTGCGGCGGAATCCCCGGTCGGTAATGATACGCGCATTCAGAATATAGGGTGTCGCGCCGGGATCATCGTCACGGTACATAGCCAGCACTTCTTCGCAACGTTCACCTGCAACTGGCAGCAGGGCTTTACGCAAATCTTCCCAGGTCATATCGAATCCGGCTTCCCGGTAGGTGCGCTCATCCAGCGTCGAGCTGACAATCAACGGAATGTGCGCTGAGATTTCAGGGGCGTCTGGCGCAAAGGGATGTCGTGGGATAGTACGACCTAAGCAGGGTGCGAATGATCTCGGGGCTTCACCCCGGGCACGGTCACCTGCCTCCACTTCAGCCTGAGCCGCAACCAGCGTCGCCCAGGGCAAGGTCTGCAATTTATCCGTATCCTTTGCCGTCAGACCAAGCACCTTCAGGAACTGATCTGCAGACACCTGCGCAGATTCTGGTTTTGACGCCGTGACCCGGGCACCACTCATGATGATCGCCCGGTGAAACAACCCGCTGGCGGCCGGCATCGCCATCAGGTGGCTGACCTTGGCACCGCCGCCGGATTGCCCGAAGATCATCACGCAATCAGGATCACCGCCAAAAGCCGCGACATTCCGTTGCACCCACTCAAGGGCCGCTACCAGATCCAGAATGCCGGCAGCGCCGGAATCGGCAAACTCACCATCATCACCCAGATACAGATAGCCCAGCGCGCTTAAACGATGATTAACCGTAATCACCACACAATCACCGAAGCGCGCCAGCATTTCGCCATCCATACCCGGAGAATTAGCTGAGCCACCGTAGAAGCCGCCCCCATGAAACCTGATCAGCACGGGTTTGCCCGCAGCACCCGCACCGGTGCTGCCAGGTAACCCTGCCGACCACAAATTCAGTACCAGACAGTCTTCACCCATACCGCCAGGCTGCAGATCATTGAATATCAGATCCGCATAGGCACGGCGTCGGTCTGCCGGCACCTGCGGACTGATCTGACCATAGTCCATGGCATCACGAATTCCCGTCCAGGGCGTCACCGGCTGCGGCGGTCTGAAGCGGTTACGCCCACTGGTTGAGGCCCCATAATGCACACCTTTGAAGGTGGCTACACCACCTGACATGACACCGCGCAACTTGCCTTCCGCAGTCTCGACCACGGGAAACAGTTTCGCTTCCATTGATAGCGTTATATCGCTCATAGCTTTCCCTCTTTATCGTTCGACCGAACCGCATCTCACAAACAAACCCGTGCCATGCAGTTCACGCTGACAGCATCTCATGCTGTTGGTAGCAGACATGAAAGCTGGTTGTTCTGGCACTGCTGAAAGCACAACGGCCCCAACAGGGCGCATCAGTTTCAGAGTCCGGTCATACTAAAGGATGCGCTGAGCAAAGGAAATTTTTGAAAGCACCTCATGAGTTACGCCTGCCCCTTCAGCTGACATGAGACCAATCGGACAAACCGGGGAAAAATCAGGCCATCGCCGTGAAACTGGCAGACGTCTGCAGAAAGTCCCACACCCAGGGAGATGCATGCCGCAGCAAATTTCCCTTTCGCAAGCGGAAGCGCCAGCGCCGACCCATATCAGGTTCGTTATCCGGCACCAGATCATCTAACAACAACTCCACGTCGCCAGACAGCATCAGCATGTCACCGGTTTCAAAATCCACAAACAGCAAGCCAGCCTGCGGATTGATCAGGAAATTTCCGAGCGTATTGAAAAAGAAGTTGCCCCGATAATCAGGCACTGTGATGGTGTAGTCATCATCGATTTGCACAAACCCCGGCAGTCCGCCCCGGTGGGAAACATCTGCCCCTGCCACGAACCCCGTCTCTTTGCCTGTCAGGCTGGCGACAAAAAAAGTATCGGCCTGCGCCACAATATCTCTCGCCCGACCGGTCAGACTGTCTA
>JAGRIO010000455.1 GCA_020443225.1 Pseudomonadales bacterium | reverse complement strand
AACACGGCGACTCGTGTTATGGATGACGCTTCTGAACTGGAGTCGGTGATCCGGCAAACCGTTGAAGGGGCAAATAGTCAGAGTGATGAAACTGAACAGGTTGCATCAGCCGTGACCGAGATGGTGGCAACGGTAGAAAGCGTTGCTTATAACGCTGGTAAGGCGGCGGATGTTTCTGCCAGCGCGAATAAAAATGTTGTGGAAGGTCAGCGGTATGTTTTTGATACCGCAGAGAATATCCGTCAGCTGGCTGGTGACATGGAAAACACATCTTCGGTGATAAACCGTGTCATGGGTGAAGTCGAGCGCATCGTATCGTTGCTGGATGTGATTAAAGGCATTGCGGAACAAACCAATCTGTTGGCACTGAACGCAGCGATTGAGGCAGCGCGGGCTGGTGAGCAGGGCAGAGGTTTCGCAGTCGTGGCCGATGAAGTCCGGACGCTGGCAACCCGGACTCAGGATTCCACCACTGAAATCGAGGCCATGATAGACCGGCTTCAGGCGGGTACGCGCACCGCTGTCGATGTAATTTCGAACAGCCGCTCGCAAACGGATCAGTCGGTGGTTATCTCTGCGAAGGCCAGTGAGGCACTGAACGAAATTTCCTCTGCTATTGGTGAGATCAACAGCATCAACCAGCAGATTGCCGTGGCGACAACGCAACAGGAAACCACTTCAAGAATGATTGGGGCCAAGGCGGATAATATCTATGCGATTGCAGGCTCAGCTTCTGAACGGGCGCGGAAGGCCAGTCATTCGACGGTGAATCTGCTGCAAAAGGCACAGGAAATGAAGGACCTGGTATCCCGGTTTGTGACCTGATTACTGCCTCGTTCAATGCATCTCTGAAGCCAGCCTTGCGAGGCTGGCGCTGATGCGGGTGGCCGTCTGCAGCGCTCTGTGCCAGGCGACCGCTAAGAAACTGTACTGTCTGCGCCGGTATACCTATAGTACCCCCCTTATCGCTCTGCGGACCCTGTTGTTGTGGAACTCCTCCTGCCCCTGATGTCATTCGTCATCGTTTCTACCATTACGCCCGGCCCCAATAATCTGTTGCTGGCGGCATCGGGGATGAACTTCGGGTTCAGGGCCACTGTGCCGCACCTGTTGGGTATTCATCTGGGGATCTACACCATGTCCCTGATGTGTGCTTTCGGGCTGAATCAGTGGTTGCTGGCCTTTCCGGGTGCTGAGCTGGCGCTGAAACTGTTTGGCAGTGCCTATCTGCTATGGCTGGCGTGGAAACTGATAGGGCTGGAGATGACGGCTGGCGGTGACGAGCATGCCCGGCCGATGACCTGGTGGCAGGCTGCGATCTTTCAGTTTTCCAACCCGAAAGCGTGGATGATGGTCACCACGGGGATCGGTCTGGCATTGCCCGCTTCATCCAGTGGGTTCGAAGCCGGTTTGTGGCTGATTGCTGGTTTTGGCACCCTGGGCATGATCTGCAACTGTATATGGGTGCAGCTGGGTAAGGCGTTGCAGCAGTCGCACCAGATTCCAGCCAGAAGGCGCTGGATTAACGGGGTGCTGGTGCTGATGGTGCTGGCAACCGTATTGTTGTTCTGGCTGGGCTGATCAGCCAGCGCAGGGCTCAGTCGCTGGTCAGTGGCTTGCGGGCCAGTAACTGCACCACGGAAGCCTGACCCGTGTGTCCGGAGCCTTCCACCACGTCGCGAATTTTCTGTTCGCAGTGAATAAACTCCAGCTCACTGAAATCTTCTGCCAGAATTTCCGGCGTCATCAGAAATTCCGCCACCGGTGGACCGCCGGTACCGTAAGTCAGTTGTTCCGGTGTATACGCCTCGAGAATTAACCAGCCACCGGGTCGCAGGGCGCTGACAATTTTCCGGTGTACTTCAACCCGCCTGTCGGGGGGCATGTGAAAGAAGATAGAGACAATCAGATCCCAGCAGCGCTCGCCCATATCATGCCGGAATAAATCGGCTTCCAGCGTGGTAATCCAGGTACCCTGGGATTCTGCCAGGGCTCTGGCCTTTACCAGTCCGACCCGTGAAGCATCGACGCTGGTGACTTCATAACCCTGTTTGGCAAGAAAAACACCATTACGACCCTCGCCATCTGCCAGACACAGGGTCTCACCTTTCGGTACCTGACTGATTATTTCTGCCAGGAAATCGTTGGGCGCTGTACCAAACAGATATTCCTCACCCTGATAGCGCTGATCCCAATTCATCGGGGGTGACGGGCGTTGCTCTTCGTTCATCGTGTTTAGCCGGTTAAACTCGTTCGGTTGCAGGATATTGAGGGAAATCAGGTGAGTCAATCGGTACATGATGACCGCGTGGTGTCGCTGGTGCTGGTTGATCAGGGCGGAGAATGTCCCGGGCAGTTGCCGCCTGTGAAAGTATCTACCCCCTGGTGGCAGGAAGTGGCGGAAGTGGTGACCCGGG
>JAGRIO010000454.1 GCA_020443225.1 Pseudomonadales bacterium | reverse complement strand
CCCTATACCACCCGCTATGCCATTACCCTGACCGGAGCTTCAGACGACGGTTCCGAACCGGAATACGCCGAGTCCGGCGATGAAGAGACGAACAAGTATTACACTTGCGCGGATCTGCCCGTTTTTTACCGACCCGCAAGCGAACCTGTAGGGTCTCTGTCTGAGATTCTTGCCAACGAGGATGCTGAGTCAGGCGCTGGTGGATACAACTACAACAGCTATGGTTATGAAGAAGATGATGCCAGTAGTTCCCGCTTTTCGATGGTTAACCTGAAAAGTCAGGATTTCAGCAGCGACAGTTCCCTGATTGCCTTCTATCATCCTGCCCATCGTCAGCGACTTGACAATGTACTTGCAACGATTGAATCACGACTGGATGTTGCGCCCGCTCAGGTTTATATCGAAAGCATGGTGCTGGAGGTTTCTGAACAGGGAATGGATAGTCTGGGCGTGCTTTACTCCAGAACCCTGACACAAGGGGATGATGGCTCAGCAAACATCACCATCGGTCAGGCACTTGCCCAGACACCCAACGCAGCCATTGATGGCGGTCTGAGTAATTTTGCAGCCAACGTACTTCGGGGTGGTGATTTTTCTCTGGAGGATGCTTTACAGGTCCAGATTGAAGCCATGATAGCGGAGGGTAAGGCAGAGATATTGTCGAGACCCAGTATTCTTGCGCTGGACAACCGTCCGGCAGTCATAGAAGTCGGTGAACAGAAGCAATATTCTGTGCGCGAAACGACCTCAGGCTACGGTGGTGCGGTTGGTACCTCCTATCGGTTTCAGGAAGTCACCCCCGGCATTTTGTTGCAATTACGTCCAAGAATATCGAAGAACAGACAGGAAGTCGGGATGGAAATCGATATTCAGGTTAAAGCCCTTGTAGCTGCTAATAACGGTCAGGCGTTAAATGAGGAAGGCACTGCGGTGATAGCAACCAAACCAGGTTCATCAACTCGCAGAGTACATACCTTTGCTCTCGTCGGAGACACGACCCCTATTATCATCGGTGGATTGGTAGCGCGAGAGAATGAAGAGGTTGTTAACGAAGTCCCCGGGCTGTCGCGGGTTCCGGTTCTCGGCAAGTTGTTTTCTGCCAAACGGGAAGCTGAAGCAAGGAAGGAAGTGGTTGTTGTCATAACCCCGCATATTATTAAGAGTCCTCATGACATAGGTGTACATTCGCCAAAGGATTCAGCTTCATTTGATGATCTGGATACCCGGTTATTCCGCTACAGCTATCGCATCAGAAGTGAAGATGTTTACGACCTGGGGTTTCTCTATAACTCACCCCAGTTTCAGTATTATCGAAATCTCGCATTGACCGCACCGATGAAGGGGTTGAGTGCAGAGCAGCTGGCAGTCGTCAGGCAATTCGATGGAGATTCCTTTCCGGGATCAGACGCACTGGTTTCAAGAATGATCTACAGTCTGGTCCGTAAGAACCGGATCGCCGAAAGTGTCGCCACAGACAATATGGTGGTAGCGCAAATGGACGCACAGGGCGGATTCGATGAAGTAGAGCGGGTGCTGAATTTATGGAAGTCAGCAAAGTCTGGCGGGAAGGCGTTGCGCCTGGAATTTCAGCAGGGTGACTCAGCGAACCGACCGATCAATGCTCATGCACGGGTCTCGTTTGAGCCTGTTGATGATGATCGTTTTGCAGCAACCGGCTCAGCTGGTCAGACGGTAAACATCGTAATTCGTGAAGAAAAGGACATGGAGCGCTTGCGGCAAGCCATTGCTGTGCGCGAGGTCATACTGCTGAATGGTGATTCAGGCGAGATGGCCATTTCGTCCATTTCACGCGGCAGAAAAATCCAGTTTCCAACCCTGACGCCAGAGCGGGGATATCTGGTTGACTATAGAGTCGCGAAAATCTTCAATGAGATTAAGAATTACTACCACATTCTTGAAGCGCAGTTGCAGAATGCCTACCAGCAACTGGATGCGGTGGCTGGTAATCTGGAATAGCTTTTTCAACCAGTTCAGGCTTCAGCAACCATCTTGTTTCTCAATCATCCTGATCTGTCGCGACTCGCTTCCTGAACAGCGCAATGCCCAACCAGGCAAACAGAATCCCAATTAGCGGGTTTATCCAGTTCAGAAAGGACCACTGGATGTAGTCCAGCGTTGGCACCCCCAGTGTGGCCGCATAAAAAGCACCTGATGTCGTCCAGGGGATCAGTCCGGTTGTCAGGGTGCTGCCTTCCTCCAGTGAACGGGACAGCACAGAACTGTCTATATCGGCATCATCGAAGGCCCCTTTGAACAGCTGACCTCCCAGGATAATGGCGATGTAAGATTCACCAAGCGCAATGTTTCCCATGATCGCGCTGGAGATCGCGGCAGTGACCAGCGCCGCCCGGCGCACTAACATCTTCAGCACAGCTTCCACCATCACAGACAGGAAGCCAAAGGCTTCA
>JAGRIO010000453.1 GCA_020443225.1 Pseudomonadales bacterium | reverse complement strand
CCGTACTGCAGGACATCAGTTTCACCCTGGAACCGGGCCAAACCCTGGCACTGCTCGGGCCGCCCGGTTCCGGTAAGTCCACGATCGTGCAGTTACTGATGCGCCTGTATGACTATCACAGTGGTTCCATAGCACTGGATGATCTGGAACTGTCGGGTCTGGCCCGCAAGTATGTGCGCTCTCAGATCAGCATCGTGTTGCAGGAGCCCTTTCTGTACTCTGCGACTATCGGTGCCAACCTGCAGGTCGGGCGTATGGATGCCAGCTTTGAGGAGATTCTTGAAGCGACCCGGGCCGCCTGCATTCACGAATCCATCGAGCGCTTTCCCCGTGCCTATGACGAAATGGTCGGAGAACGGGGAGTCACGCTGTCCGGTGGGCAGCGGCAACGGATTGCCCTGGCCAGGGCTCTGTTAAAGGACCCACCGATTCTGATCCTGGATGACTCTCTGTCCGCCGTTGATACCGACACTGAAGCGAAAATTCTGGCAGCGCTGAAAGCACGGCGCCGGAATCACTCGACAATCATTGTGGCTCACCGGCTATCGTCAGTCATGCATGCTGACAAGATACTGGTACTCGACAAAGGCACAGTGGTGCAGGCCGGCAACCATGCGACGCTGTCAGCAGTACCCGGCGTTTACCAGCATCTGTGTGAACTGCAGGGTTCGATTCAGCGAGGTATTGAAGACGACCTTGTGAGCCTGGAAGCCAGGCAAACAGCCGTCGATGGGGAGAATGACCATGTCTGATTTTTTTGACGATGATAACTATAACGATGGGTTTAACGAAGACAGTTACGAGCAGGGTATGGACATGGCGCTGTGGCGTAAGCTGCTGCGTTACACTCTCGCCTACCGGTTTGAGGTCATCATGCTGGCGATCTGTGCAATGTGTACGGCAGCGTCGGAAATCGCCTTTCCGCTGCTAACCCGGTCGGTGATCGATGCGGTCAGCCAGGGCAGTTTCGAACCGGGCTTCTATGCCCTGGCCTATGGCTTTTTCGTAGTCCTGCTGGCGGTCTCTGTCGGGGGATTTATCTGGTTCGGTGGCAAACTTCGCACCCATATCAGCCATGACATAAGGCAGGATGGCTTTCATAACCTGCAGGCACTGTCGTTTTCCTATTACGACTTCAGACCTGTTGGCTGGCTGATGGCACGCATGACCAGCGACTGCGAGCGGTTGTCGAATATTCTCGCCTGGGGCCTGCTGGACCTGATCTGGGGGTTCACCATGATGCTGGGTATTGCCTGCGCCATGCTGTATATGGACATATCCCTGGCGCTGATCACCCTGGCAGTTTTGCCGCTCCTCGCGTGGCTGAGCCTGACCTTTCAGAAGCGGATTCTGAAAAGCGCCCGTGAGGTACGCAAGACCAATTCCCGGATCACAGGCTCGTTCAATGAAAGCATAATTGGTGTACAGACTACCAAGGCTTTCGTCAAGGAAGCCGAAAACCTGCGGAGCTTTGGTCAGCTGACAGATGAGATGTACCGGGCATCGGTGCTGAATAAAATTCAGGCCGCTGTCTATCTGCCCCTGGTGCTGACACTCGGCTCAGTGGCAACCGGGCTGGCTATGGTTTTCGGTGGTCTGGAAGTCATCTGGGGAGGCATCACCACAGGTACCCTGCTGGCATTCCTGGCTTATTCACGGCATTTCTTTGAGCCGATTGAACAACTGGCCCAGTGGTTTGCCGAAATGCAGATGGCACAGGCATCGGCAGAGCGCATCATCAGCCTGATTGAGGAGGAACCAGCGATTCAGGATTCCCCTGCCGTGTTACAGCGGCTGCAACAGACTGGCGGCGACAGCAGTGGCAGCCTGAATCCCGACCAGCGCATCAGCGACATTGAGTTTCGTGATGTCAGTTTTTCCTATGGTAGCGGACCACGGGTGCTCAAAAACATCAACCTGCACATTCATGCCGGCGAGAATCTGGCCATTGTCGGGTCCACTGGCAGTGGCAAAACTTCCCTGATCAATCTGCTGTGCCGGTTCTATGAACCCAGTGCAGGCCAGATTCTGATTGATGGTACTGATTACCGGGAGTTCGGCCTGCACTGGCTGCAATCACGACTGGGGATAGTGCTGCAATCATCCCATGTGTTTGGTGGCAGCATCCGCGACAACATCCGCTACGGACGACTGTCCGCGACCGATGCCGAAGTGGAAGCCGCAGCCCGCCGTGCCGGCGCTCACAGCTTTATTGAGGAGATGGAGAATGGCTACGACACGCCTGTTGGCGAAGGCGGTTCAAAACTGTCTGCGGGTGAAAAGCAGCTGATTTCCTTTGCCCGTGCAATCCTGGCAGATCCGGCAATACTGGTCATGGACGAGGCTACCTCATCGGTTGATACCCTGACAGAGCAACGGATTCAGCAAGGTCTGGCAGAACTGCTGAAAGGACTAATCAGTCGATTGATTGCCCACCG
>JAGRIO010000452.1 GCA_020443225.1 Pseudomonadales bacterium | reverse complement strand
GGTCGGTTCATCCAGTAGTAGCAGGTCAGACGGGGTCATCAACGTCTGGGCAAGATTCAGGCGAATTCGCCAGCCGCCTGAAAAGGCGCTGAGTGGTAACTCAAACTGATCGTTAGTAAAGCCGAGACCCGCCAACAGTTGCCCGGCTCTGGAGCGGGCACTGTAACCATCAATACTGTCGAGTTGTTCGTGCAGCTGGCCGATGGCGCTGTAGTTCTCATCCTGCTCTGCGGTGCTGATCGCTGCCTCGATTCTGCGCAGGGCGGTGTCACCGTCCAGAACATATTCGATGGCCGGTTGCGGTGTAGCCGGAATCTCCTGCTGCAGCCAGGCTATGCGGGTTGACGCAGGAAAGCTGAGGTCACCGGTGTCTGCTTCCAGTTCGCCGCATATCAGCCGGAACAGGCTGGTTTTGCCCGCTCCATTGGCACCAACAAGTCCGGCTTTCTGACCCTGATGTAAGGTCAGCGATACGTCGGAGAACAGTACGGCGGTACCCCGGCGAAGTGTCAGATTCGTGAATGACAACATAGGGAATCTCTGATCAGTCGGATGCGGAAGTCAGGAAGGCGTAAAATGACCCGCCAAAGCCGGCGGGAACAGGCTGAAATTCAGCACGCCGGGCGCATTGTACGCTGTCATGCGTGCTGGCCCAAGATGCTTCAATACCCGCTCAGCCGGGAGCCGTATCACTGTGCGACGCTGCTGGCTGTGCACATAGATTCATATCAGTCAGCAGCTTGCTTGACTTGTCTTAGTTCAGGTACCTAAATAAGCACTGGGCTTCTTAAATCTGAAGCCGGTGATTATTAACCGTACAGAATCATCGGCATAAGACGGATCTGACAATCAGTGAGCCCCGGGATTGGGTCCCGGGAAATTGACCGGGCATCAGACAACGCTCTCAGGTCGGGTCGTCAGCGAACAGGCGGGAATCAGCAGCTATGTTAAAAATAATGATCCTTATCGTCATTCTGGCGTGCATAGGCCCCTTCTTTATCAAAGGGCCAAATGGCAAACCGCTGCTGTCGCTGGATGATTTCAAACCGGACCTCACCGCCACTAAGGAAGAGCTGGTACCTTCCGGTCCGACGACAGTTTACAAGTGGCAGGATGAAAACGGTGTCTGGCAATTCTCCAGTGATCCGGCAGATATGCCCGGCGCTGAAACCATGGAGCTGGACGGCAACATAAATACCATGGAAGCTTTCAAGGCACCTTCGAAGGTGCAGCGCCCTGAAACCCGTATGCCTTCGTTGCCTTCACTGCCGGGCATGACGACCATTTCCACGGAACAGATGGACGAGATGATGGAAACGGTGAATGGATTGCAGGAAACCGCGGACCAGCGTCAGGAGCAGATACGTAAGGCTACCGGCGGCTGACAATCAGTCCTTCTGCTATTTCTGACCCTCCTGTTTGAGGGTGTAGAGCATGCCATCTGAAGCAGCAGCCAGATAGCGTCCGTCACCGGTGAAGCCCACAGCGACGGCAGCCGCCCGGTGCCAGGGACCGTCTCCCGGAATCTTCCAGCGGGCCTGACGTTCTGCAGGTGACAGAGACCAGAGCTCGACATATTCCCTTGCTGTACCCATCAGTAGCCGGGTGCCCGCTGCGTTGAATGCGGCGCTGGCAAGCCCCGGGCTTTGCGTATACAGGGTTGTCAGAGGGCGGTGGGTTTTCAGATTCCAGAGTAGTACTTCACCCTGATAGAAACCCGCGACACATAGCTTGCCATCAGGGCTCAGGGCCAGGAACGATACCGGGCGGGGGAAGTTCTGCTGATAGGTGATGGTGCCATTTTCCAGAGACCAGAAAGTCAGATCCCCATCAACGGTGCCGGTCACTGCCAGCGTTGCATCTCTGTCGATGGCAACCTGACTGACACTGGCCTTATGGTCCAGATAGCCGATGATGCCTCCCCGGCTCAGATTGAACATGACTGCGCGGTTATTCTCCAGGGCCAGTAGTGCAAAAGTGCCATTGGCGGAGATGGCGAGGTCAAGAATCCGGTGAGGAGCCTGCCAGTAGCGCAGGGACTGCCCTGATTTGGCGTCCCAGAGTGCCAGCTTGTCTGCTGAGGCGACCTGCTGGCCGTCGCCACTGAAGCGAATGAGCCGGAATGCGGAATAGTCTTCTCCGGGCTGATTCCAGTTGAAATCCCGGGATTGATCCTGAATCGACCAGAGACTGCCACCATGATTGAAAGAGCCGATGGCAAGCTTGAGCCCATTGGGAGAAAGGTCTGCGGAGATCAGTCCCTGGCTTGCAACGCGGAAGTGATCAGCGGGTTCCAGTGCCGGTTCACAAGCGCTGAGCAGCAAGCCGCTGAGCAGCAGTAACAGGCGTGCGCCCCACAGGGATAAGGCGCGAAGTGTTCTGGTTATAGAATCCGTCAGGCACAAAGTGCAGCGTTGTTGTTGTGAACGTACTCAATG
>JAGRIO010000451.1 GCA_020443225.1 Pseudomonadales bacterium | reverse complement strand
TTATCTACGACCGTAATGGCGAACTGATTGCCGATAACATTCCCTCGTTCAGTCTGACCATTACCAAAGAACGTGTAGACGACCTTGATGCCACGCTGGAAAAAATCAATCAGATAGTCGGGCTCGACGAAGAAGATATCGAAAGCTTCAAACGCCGGTTACAGCGGCGCCAGCGACCCTTTGAATCAGTCCCGGTTCTATACCGGCTTTCGCCCGAAGAGATCGCCCGTATTTCTGTGAACCGCTACGCGATGCCAGGGGTCGCCGTGGAAGCGAAGCTGGTGCGTCACTATCCCTATGGTGAATTGCTGGCTCATGCTGTGGGTTCAGTTCGCCGTATTAATGAAGAAGACGCCAGAAGACTGGATCCGGTGGCCTATTCCGGTACCGACCACATTGGCAAAATCGGCATTGAGAAATTCTACGAAGACCAGCTTTTGGGCAAAGTAGGTTATCAGCAGGTCGAAACCGACGCCCGTGGCAGAGTGATGAAAATTCTGGATTCCACGCTACCGGAACCCGGCAAGAACCTGACTTTGCATCTGGATACAGCGTTGCAACAGGCTGCCAGCGATGCTCTGGGAGACCGGCGCGGTACCATCGTCGCCATTGAGCCGGAAACCGGCGGCATACTGGCGCTGGTGAGCAATCCTTCCTATGACCCCAATCTGTTTGTGCGCGGCATCGATTATGAAACCTATGCGGCTCTGCGTGATTCCATCGATGTGCCTTTATTCAACCGTGCCATACAGGGTCAGTACGAGCCGGGTTCAACACTCAAGCCCTTCATCGGTCTGACAGGTCTGGTGACCGGTTTTACCACCCCGGACTTTGTGATTGAGAATGATCCTGGCTGGTTCCAGCTGCCTAACAGTTCGCGTCTTTACCGTGACTGGAACTGGACTAAAACCGGACACGGTGGTCATGGCGATGTGAATCTCGATAAGGCGCTTTATCGTTCCTGCAACGTCTACTTCTACACGCTGGGTGTGAAGATGGGCATCGACCGGATTCATGATCACCTCGAGCTATTCGGTTTCGGTCGTAACACGTCCATAGACTTGCCGGAAGCCAGACCCGGTCTGGTGCCTTCCCGTAGCTGGAAAGAGGCCACCCGAAAGCAACCCTGGTACCCCGGCGATACGGTTAATATCAGCATTGGCCAGGGCGATATTCTGGTTACGCCCCTGCAGCTTGCCAGTGCTGTGTCGGTGCTGGCAAACCGCGGCAAATTCAAACCAGCCAGAATGCTGCGCTCCGGGCTCGACATCAGTGAACTCGAACAGCAGAAAGCACTGCCGCCGGTGGACATTATCACGCCGGAACAGTGGGACCTGGTGATCGGTGGCATGCATAAGGTTGTTCATCGCGGCAATCAGGGTTTTGGGGAAAACGGGACTGCTTGGGCGTATATTGGCCGGGACATTCCCTATGAGATGGCCGGCAAGTCTGGCACCGCGCAGGTCGTGGGCATTGCTCAGGGCGAAGAATACGATGAAGAAGAACTGACGGAACGGCAGCGTAAACACGCCTGGTTTGTCGCTTTTGCACCTCTTGATGCCCCCAGAATTGCGGTGGCAGTGCTGGTTGAAAACGGCGGTGGTGGTAGTGCGGTTGCCGCGCCGGTTGCCAGAAAAGTGCTCGACAGTTATTTGCTGGGTGGTCGGTTCAAAGTCGCTGAACTCGCATCTGGTGGATCAGAATGAGCCAGGATTTCGTTCGCCGTTTGCCCGGTGCCGGCATGACCTTTGGTCGCCGAAGCGGCTGGGGAACCCGTCTGCATATTGATGTCACCCTGATACTGTTACTGCTGGTGACCTGTGCCTATGGGCTGATTGTGCTTTACTCTGCGCTCGGCCGGGAAACTGCACCACTGATTTCGCAGGTTACCAAGATGGGTCTGGCGACTGTTGGAATGCTGGTGATGGCGCAGTTACCGCCCTTGTTTTATATGCGTATTGCACCTTTTGCCTATGGGATCGGGGTCATCCTGCTGATCGCGGTGCTGGTGGCTGGCACGGTTGTGAACGGTTCACAGCGCTGGTTACGCATTCCGGGAATATTCAATTTTCAGCCTTCGGAAGTCATGAAGCTGGTGCTGCCGATGATGCTGGCCTGGTACTTTAATGATCGTCATCTGCCTCCCAGGCCCAAACATCTGTTCTGGGCGATGGTGATGATCGTGGTCCCGGTATTGCTGATTGCCCGCCAGCCTGATCTTGGAACCTCATTGCTGATAGGTGCTTCCGGTATGCTGGTCTTGCTGCTGGCAGGAATTTCATGGCGCTGGGTGTTTGGTGTGCTGGGGCTTGGGCTCGCGTGCCTGCCGGCACTCTGGTACGTCATGCACGACTATCAGCGCGAGCGGGTGCTGACCCTGTTTGATCCTGAGCGCGACCCTCTGGGTTCCGGCTGGAACATCATTCAGTCAAAGACCGCCAT
>JAGRIO010000450.1 GCA_020443225.1 Pseudomonadales bacterium | reverse complement strand
GTCAGCTTTCACTGGGGCGACGTCGCGCCCGCCCCTCTACTGCTTTGCTCATATCGGTGATCTGATCCAGATTTTCCAGGAAAGTTTCATAGCTGGCATCGGTACCCAGACTGACCCCCAGGTTGGAATACATGGCTGCCATGGAGAAGTTACCACCAGCGGCCTGAAATACTTTGCCATTCGGGGCAGCTTCGCTGCACATGTAGATGACCGCAGGCGTCACCAGTGCCGGTGAGCGCTCGGGTGGAGGATTATCCACATCAACAGGCGGTCGACCCGGTACAGTCGCCGTCATTCGAGTGGCGGCGCCGGGTGCCAGGCAGTTCACCCGGATATTATGTGAGCCACCTTCGGCGGCCAGTACGTTCATCATGCCCAGCATACCCATTTTGGCAGCCCCGTAATTCGACTGACCAAAGTTGCCCCAGATGCCTGATCCGGAAGAGGTAAATACAATTCGCCCGTAGTTCTTTTCATACATGATGGGCCAGGCAGCGTGGGTGACATAAGCTGTGCCGTTGAGGTGTACCTGTACAACCAGGTCCCATTCTTCCAGGGTCATTTTCTTGAACGATTTGTCCCGCAAAATACCGGCATTGTTGACCAGAATATCAATAGTCCCGAACGCGTCGACGGCATCCTGAATGATTTTGGCGGCCCCTGCCTTATCAGACACGGAAGACTTGTTTGCGATGGCAGTGCCACCTGCAGCAGTAATTTCTGCGACGACTGCATCGGCTGCGTCACTGCCGCCGGTTCCATCGACACTGCCACCCAGATCATTGACGACGACTTTGGCTCCGCGCCTTGCAAACTCCAGTGCATGAGCCTTGCCGAGTCCACCTCCGGCACCTGTGATGACGACCACCTTACCTTCGAATTCACTCATGATTATTTCCTCTTTTTCTTACAGATATCAGGTTACAGACATTCTGAAAACTGAACACATGAAGCAGGGAAGCTCATTTTTTCGCCTGAGCGCGCCTGGTAGCTAACTGCTCAAGAATCTCCTCATGTTCTGCCCTGGTCAGATTGTAGTGGTTATAACACCACACCGAGACCACTGCAAAACCCGACACGATGGGCCCGAACAGCAGGCCGAGCATCATCAGGGTGTCAGGTGGAATATCAGCCGCTGACTGGATTCCGACACCCCTGGGCCAGCTGATCAGGTCAAGCGCCATCCCCGCGACAAAGGTTCCCAGCCCTGATGCGCTCTTGTTGGAAAAGGATGACGCACCGAAGAAGATTCCCTCCTGACGTTTGCCAGTCTGCAGTTCGTGTTGGTCGGCGATGTCTGCCACCATGGAACCGAAGCTCACCAGTGCCTGAACGACGGTAATGCCCTGAACCAGTTTGAACAGTATCAGGATGACCAGCAATTCGGTGGTGTGATTGGGCGGCATCAGGTCCAGCAACCGCAGCACCACGGGAATGATCTGACACAGGGCCCAGCTTGCTGTACCCAGAATGACCGATGGCTTTTTGTCCCACCGGGCATGAATCCAGCTGGTAAAAGCGCTGCCTGCGATCATGCCAACTGGTGCCGCAATACTGTAAATAAATATCTGGCCCGGCTTCAGTTCCCAGAAATAGGTATTGATATAGAGGTTCAGGGCACCATCTACACCTACCATCAGAAACACGATGATCACACCGATAAAGAGCCAGCGAAAAGAGTAATTCTGCAGAGCCAGTTGTACTTCGCTGAACACCCGTCTGATGCTGAGGGGTTCTGGTTCACCAACAGGTTGTGGCAGATGAGGAATCTGCTGGCGGGTCCCCCAGGCAGATAACCAGATGGTAATAACCATCAGAGCTGAGACCGTTGCAGCGAACGGAGAATAGGCCGCTTCATTCAGTTGACCATTGGGGAAGGCTTCAGACGGCGCAAAGAACACCAGAAAGGACAATGCCAGCGCCAGAAAGCCACCGATGGTACCGAACGCAGTCCTGAAACTGACGATCACGGTGCGCTCAGAGAAGTTCTCCGTCAACTCGGCGCCGAGGGCGATGTGTGGTACGTGGTAAAGGGTCATGGCAGCGCGGGTCAGAACCGCAAATACCGTCAACCAGATAAATAAGCCGGTCTCGCCGAGTTCCGGTGGATTGAACAGCAGCAGGAAACAGATCGCCAGCGGTATCGCCGAGGCATACATAAAGGGATGGCGACGGCCGAGCTTTGATCGCCAGTTATCGGAAAGAGAGCCTGCCAACGGGTCGGTAATGGCATCGAAGATCAGCGCGATGCCCAGTGCCAGTCCGCATAGCGTGCCCGGTACCTCAAGCACCTGATTGTAGTAAAAGAGTACCAGTAGTCCAAACGACGTATTTTTCAGACCCTCTGCGACCTGACCGACACCATAATTAACTTTTTCAAACAGACTGAGTGTCCGATCTGATGACATGTGCTGCCCCCTTCCCGCGATGCGGTGATCTTACGGTGATCTCTTGT
>JAGRIO010000449.1 GCA_020443225.1 Pseudomonadales bacterium | reverse complement strand
GTTCTGGTTGCCCTTGCGATTAGCCTGGGGGCTCATCAGACCGCGTAGACAGGTGCTTGGTGGATACTTCGCCGGAGTGGTTGAATCCTTTGGTGCAAAGGCAGAAGGTTTTGAGCCCGGTGATCAGGTATTCGGGAGCAGCGGCTTTCGGTTTGGTGCTTATGCACAGTATTTGTGTTTGCCAGCTAGTTACTCGATTGCATCCAAACCTGCCACTATTACGTTTGAAGAAGCAGCGTCCGTCCCGCTGGGCGGTCTGAATGCGCTTCACTTCATGCGACGATCTGAGATCAAAGCGGGAGAAAAGATATTGATCAATGGTGCAGGCGGCAGCATCGGAATCTTTGCCGTACAGATTGCCAAAGCCATGGGCGCTGAAGTTACCGCAGTCGATAGCGCTATCAAGAAGGATATGCTTTGCAGCATCGGCGCCGATCACTTTATCGACTACACGCAAGCGGACTTTACAGATAGCGGCGAAAAATATGATGTTGTTTTCAATATGGTTGCCGGAACCGCTTACGAAAAATGTCTTAACGTACTTAACCCCAGGGGTCGGTATCTGATCGGGAACCCGCAGCTTTCCGATATTCTGAGATCAGCGCTGACATCAAGATTCACCGACAAGACCGTCACTGTCGCCTTTGCCGGGGAACGCGTTGAAGAACTAAGGGCGCTGGGTGACATGATTGAGACAGGTCAAATAAAGCCAGTTGTGGATAAGGTTTATGGCATCCGGGAGATAGCTCAGGCCCATTTCAGAGTAGAGACTGAACAACGGACTGGCGCGGTCATAATTGACCTGAAAAATGTCTGAGTTTCCGGCCTGTGCTGAATGACCGCTTAATTAGCAGGCACAACCCGGTAACCTGAGGCGAGAGAAACCTCGATATTCAGTCTCTTGCTGCGTCATCTGAGAAGTTCTACTCTGTGCGCCTTTATTTTGTCAGCGCGCTTATCAGCGACAAGCCCAACCTGTTGGCCTGACCTGAGTTCAACTTTAGGTTTGGACAAACTGGCGAGCTGGCGGACGTTGCAATAAACCCTGACAGAATAGTCATTATCACCAGCACCGCAGACATGGCACTCGTTCTCTGGATTGAACTTGTGAGCGCTGATGTGGAAACTGCTATGGCAGAATTTCTGCCGACAGGTGAATACAATACTAACCGTCTCACGGGAGGTTAAATATGATAGAAGGTTCCTGCCACTGCGGTGCTGCCAGATGGACATTCGACAGAGTACCGGAGGATGCTACCGCTTGTAACTGCACAGTCTGCAGACGCTATGGTGTTCTCTGGGCTTATGACTACGAGAACCAGGGCATACATGTTTTGGGTCAGACTCAGGCTTACATTCGCGGAGACAGCATTGAATTTCACTTCTGCCCCGAATGTGGGTGCGTGTCCTTCTGGCGGGCGATCACGGCAGATGACGCCGGGAGAAAGCGCATCGCTGTTAATCTTCGGCTCGCTGAACCCGATGTGGTTGCACATATTCCGGTTGATCACTTTGACGGGCTGGTGAATTTTGAGGATCTTCCCAGAGATGGAAAGTGCGTCTCTGACTACTGGTTCTGAGGCGGGCATGCGGCTCACAAAAACTGTTCAGCAAACATCGACCAGTGTTTCACATGCAGATGATTACCGCATGCTGTTGCCTATTCCGGGGTCTGAATATCATTAGTATCGGCTTAAGCACAGAGCTGACGTTACCGGAGTCAACCCATGACACCAGTCTGTGATTGCGGCAATATCCGGCTACTGTTATGAACGAAGAAATAGTATTTGAACCAGATCATCGCCGTGGCAATACAAAGCATATCTTGCTGATTTTTGGCGGTTTTTTCCTGTTCATTCAGCTGACCTTTCTGCGTTCAGAACCTATGGAAATAAGACTAGCCGTTAGCCTGGCGCTGCTGATTTTTCTGTTGGCCGGGCTCTGGTTCTCCGCATCAGGTTCACGCAACTGGGCAGAAAAGATCATCATCAACCATTCGGGCATAAGCAGCGACAAGATGAAGCTACGACATGGTATTGATCTGGTTCCCTGGGTGGAAATCAACCAGATGGATATTTTCTATACCGACCCTCGTTTACCTCCTCATTTACGCATTGGCCTCAGGCACGGGGACTTTCGCAACAAAGTCAAAAAAAATGTCATTCAGCGCATCAGCATGGGACTTGATGTCAATATTCCATTAGCGGTAAGCACTGCACCGGAAGTAGTTCTGCAAACTGCTGAACGCTACTGGCAATCATCCTGAAGCACTTGCAATCGAGCATTCGGGTAACACCTGATTGCAGGTGTGTGAGGTCCGGCGGCTTGTGTTCAAGCTGACCCAGCGGCGCCGGTCAGTACAACCGGGCCCAGGACATCAACCAGGCTGGGGCCAGACACTCATGATCGTCGCCAGATCAAAGTAGTCCCGCCAGTAAGTAATGAGCCCGTCATTTACTTCA
>JAGRIO010000448.1 GCA_020443225.1 Pseudomonadales bacterium | reverse complement strand
CAAAGGCACCCAGTGATTCCAGCTGATCTGTAAGCAACCCGGTTTCCTGAGCATCTTCCAGCAACAACTGAATGCGCAGGCCCTCCATCACCCGGGCTAAGGGTTCATTCTGCGGCGCTGGTGCCAGATCCAGTGAAAAACTGAATGTACTGCCCTGACCCGCTACAGACTCAACCTGAATCTCGCCACCCATGATAGCGATCAGCTGTTTGCAGATCGACAGGCCCAGTCCGGTGCCTCCGAACCGACGATTGATACTCGCATCAGCCTGGGTAAAGGAACTGAACAGTTCCGGCAGTTTGTCTTCGGCAATGCCAACACCGGTGTCGGTGATGGCAATGGCCAGCTTGCCATTGATCTCATTGGGATCAGCAGTGACGCTGACGAGAATGTGGCCGGTCTCAGTAAACTTGACTGCGTTGCCGATCAGGTTCAGCAGAATCTGGCGGACACGGCCGCCATCACCCAGAAACCAGCCGGGATATCGGGCGGGATAATCCATCAGGAACATCAGTCCCTTATCCAGAGCATTGGGCTTCAACAGATCAATGACCTCCCGGATCAGCCGTCGCAGATCAAAAGGGGCATAATCCAGCGTCAGCTTACCCGCCTCAATCTTCGAGTAATCAAGGATGTCATTGAGAATATTCAGCAGGGTCTTACCTGAGTGGTAGATTACCTCAAGACTTTCGCGCTGATCGGCATCAAGGCGGGTATCCCTGAGTAATTCCGCCATCCCCAGGACACCGTTCATCGGGGTTCTGATCTCATGAGACATGGTTGCGAGGAACTGGCTTTTGGCACGGGTTGCGGCTTCCGCCTTGTCTCTGGCCGCGATCAGCTCCCGTTCGTTATTCTTACGGCGGGTAATATCACGCAGTACCAGGATATAAAGGGTCTGACCATTCTGGATAGTGCGACTGATGGCATATTCTCCAAAGGCAGTATCACCGTCCCGCAGGATGTAGCATTCGTGAAAATTGCGGTCCAGTGTGACCCTGTGAGGCCGGATCAGAGAACCATCAACACTTCTGAGACGACTGAACAGCACCGACTCCAGAATGCTGGCGGAACAACCCAGCATGGTCTCTGCCGCCGGATTAAGCGACAGTACGCAACCCTCTTCATCCAGCGTGATAATGCCATCGGTAATGTTCTCAAGCACTGTACTCAGACGGTTGGCGCTGTCTGCCAGCGCCAGTTCAGCCCTTTTCCGCTGCGTGATATTGCTGAGGGTACCGGACATGGTGACCAGTTTCCCATGTTCATCGTAGCGGCGGTGTCCACGGGACTCCACCCAGATGATCTGGCCACCGACACCAACCAGCCGGTAGGTGTAACTGAATTGGGTGGTTTTGTCCCGGATATCATCGAGACTCCGGCTATAGGGTTCCAGATCGTCGGGGTGAACATATTTAAAGATCGTATCAAACGCGCTGGCTTCCTTATGTGAAGTGGGTAATCCGAGCCATTCGTTGACGTTCGCAGTAATAAAAAATTCCTGCAGCCGGCCGTCCCACTCCCAGATCGCAGTATCCGAACCATCGATGGCACGTGCGTAGCGTTCCTGAAGGACTTCCAGCGCTTGCTGACGGGTCAGTTCTTCGCTCAGGTCAGTACCGATGGTAACCAGCATGTCCCTGGCGACTGAATTCAGGGTCGTGGAGGTACGGCTGACGTAAGTAGAGCCGTCTTTGCGGCGAAAGGTGATTTCCCGTTCCAGATGGTCCAGTTCACCTGATTGCAACTGCCGGATTCGGACCTGCAACTTGTCCAGCGCGCCCTCTGGCAGCAAATCGCCGACAGACAAACCGCTCATTTCCGCTTCACTGATTTGCAGATTCTTTCTCAGTGCATTGTTGGCATACATGACACGCAGGGTTTCTGCCTCGGTGAACATCACCTCGCTGACCGTATTTTCCAGCGCATCCTGCAACAGTTCCGCCATGCTCACCCGCGACATGCGATCGGTAATATCTGACAGCACGCCGCGCAGAACAGGCTCACCTGCCTGTTCCTGCAGCCGGACAGCTGCCCGCAACCAGACCACATGGCCAGCTTTATGCCAGATTCTGAATTCAAATTCGAAGCTGGTCTTGGTGGCTAATTCTTCTGCCAGCCGCTCCTGAAGATGGCTTTGTCCGTTCAGACCCCGTTGGAAAAACCAATCCAGTGAATCGATCTCATCTGGCCGGAAGCCACTCAGGGCTTCAATATTGGGTGAAACATAGAACACACCACCGGTCGTCAGGAAAATTTCGAACACACAAAGATCCATTGACTCAACAATGCGGGTGTACTCGTCTGGCAGTGAGGGCTTTTCTGCCATAAGGTCAGCAGGCTACCGATGGGTGGATTAACATGACGATCATTCAGTATAGTCGAACTACAGCTCCTTACCTCATCAGCATGTAACAGAAAAATCATCCGGCAAAAGAGACAGAAAACATGAATCAGTGGCAGATTGGCGACGTCAGA
>JAGRIO010000043.1 GCA_020443225.1 Pseudomonadales bacterium | reverse complement strand
CGGTAAATTTCTGCAGGCACTCGCGGGCAATCATCCAGTAAAGGCTCTCAACCTGCGCCACAGCCACGATGTCGATATAGCCCATACGAGAGAGCTGCTCTGCTTCCATGCGGGCATCCTGCGCACTGTGAATGACTTCGGTAAGCGCACCACGGGCCCGAACAGTTTTTACCTTTCTGAAGCACTCGCGCATCCGCAAAACAACCGGCACGTCGCTCTCACCCTGTTCTGTTGCAGGCGGATTATCCTGACGATGCACGCCTAATACCGGCACCACCAATATGGAGTGATGTGCCGTAAGTGCACGGCCACTCTCAGAAAGCAGCGTCGGCAGCGCAACCTCACGTTGCTCACAGACTTCCTTCACCGTATTGACGATAACGTTGGCATATTCTGGCAGGCCATAGTTAATGGAAGAGTCCACATCTTCATACTCACCCCCATAGCTACCGCCATAGTTCACGCCCAGACCACCACCCACGTCGACAAACTTGATGTTCAGCCCACGAATGCACAGGTCGGCGTAGTACTGGGTGATTTCGCGCACGGCCATCCGCAGCACCTGGGTATCGGCGATCTGGCTTCCCAGGTGAAAATGCAAAAGTTGCAGGCTGTCGCCAGCGCCGCGACGTTCTAACTCCCGCACCAGTTTCAGCAACTCTGGAATGGTCAGGCCAAACTTAGAGCTGGAGCCACCGGATTCGAACCAGCGGCCAGAACCACGGGTAGCAAGCTTAACGCGAACCCCCATCTTTGGCGCCTTTTCAGCACTTAAGCCACGTTCATCTGCAAGCGCCATCAACTGCTCAAATTCAGTGTACTTCTCGATCACTGGCAGCACTTGCTGACCCAACTGCTGTGCGTTGAGCATCAGGTTCAGCATGGTGTGATCCTTGACGCCATTGCACAGCATCAGGGTGTCATCACCAATCAGGGCGAGGGTTGCCATCAGCTCAGCGCGTGACCCACATTCCAGGCCAATATTGAATTCCTTACCCGCATCCATCACTTCGGCCACGACTTCATGAAGCTGGTTCACTTTAATCGGGAAGATGCTGCGGTACTCACCTTCATAGCCAGCCTCTTCAATGGCTTCCTGAAAGGTCAGGTTAAGACGGCGTACCCGGGCGGCGATGATGTCCTGAAAGCGCACGATCAGGGGTAACGAACACCCTTCTGCAAGCGCCGCATCAACCACCTCTGTAATATCAATTTCGAGATCGCTGTCACTCAGGGGACTGACGCTGGCATGACCCTTGTCATTAATACCGAAGAAACCGGCACCCCAGGTCTTCACACAATAGAGTTCCTGTGCATCCATGACCGTCCATTCCGGGTTTGCCTGAGCCATTGGGGTTTCTCCTGTATCTGCTTATCTGTTCTGAAAGGCTAACAACAATGTTAACAACTAGGCCTGTCGACACTCACCGTACAGGCACAAAAGTTCGATAGCTATCTGCGCTGCAGCCATGGCCGTGATTTCTGCATGGTCATAGGCTGGCGCGACCTCGACCACGTCCATACCTACCAACCTGATGCCCACCAGTGCGCGAATGATCTCCAGTGCCTGCAGTGATGACAGACCACCGGGCACTGGTGTGCCAGTGCCGGGCGCATAAGCGGGGTCGAGACAGTCGATATCGAAAGTAAGATAGCAGGGTTTATCACCCACGCGCGCCCTGATGGCTTTTGCCACCCCTTGCGGCCCCATATTGTGAACATCTGCCGCACTTACAATCTGATACCCCAGCGTATCATCGTTGGTGGTACGAATACCGATCTGAATGGATGTATCGGGGTCGACAATGCCTTCTTTTGCAGCTTTGTAAAACATAGTGCCGTGATCGATACCATCGCCGGACGAAGGCCAGGTGTCCGTATGAGCATCGAAATGGATGAGGCTTATGGGCCCATGGATTTTCGCGTGTGCCACCAGGCTTGGGTAAGAGATGAAATGGTCGCCACCCAGTAACAAAGAGGCAGCGCCTGCCGCCAGAATGGTTTCTACATGTGTCTGAATCTGGCTTACTGAAAGCAGCGAACCTGCACAGTCGCCATAGTCAATGACGGACATCTGCGTCATTGGATCATTCTTCCAGGGCCAGGGTCTTGCCCACGCCAGTGACATAGAAGCATTGCGAATGGCTCTCGGCCCCAGTCGCGCGCCAGAACGATTGGTGGTGGCAATATCGAGCGGAACGCCGCTCACGGCAACATCGACGCCCTCAAGATTGCGAGAGTAAGGCGTGCGGAAGAAACTGACCGCACCGCCAAAACTGTACGACTCGACCATGCCAGTCTTTGTTTTGCCGGTGAAGGCGTTATCCCAATCGCTCATGGAGGTTTTCCCCGTTTCTATGTCTCACTGATGAGTGCACAACCTCAGGCGTCTGGGGTTGCGTCCGCCAGGCATTCGCTGCTTGTCACCAGCCCTGCCAGCCGCAATTATTTCACAATCCCGACACGGGTTGTCTCACAATCTTTGCGCGTCACAGCACAACAGTCTCTGGCATTGCGAGCAGCGGTTGGCGCTGTTAATCATAGCCTCTTCCTTCTGGCAGGTCGTTCCGCAGCCCTTTATGCAGGCAGTACCGGGGCGCTATTCAACCAGATTCCACACCCGCCGCTGACCCACGGTGTCTGCCACGAACCGGACAAACTGCTGCACCCGGGAACTGTGGAAACGATGCCTTGGGTACAGCAACTGAATAGACAGTGGCGGCAGGTGCCAGTCTGGCAGCACACGAAGCAACTGCCCGGACTGAAGTTCAGCACTGATCAGAAATGATGGTAGCAGCGCGACCCCCTGATGCTGAATGGCTGCAGTTCGCAGCACATCACCATTGTTAGACCAGAGAACGCAATTGATCGGGTAACCTCGCCGACCTTGCGGACCTTCCAGGTACCACAGATTACCGCTCTGTTGATAGCCATAATGCAGACACCGTACCCGCGTCAGGTCCTGGGCGGTTGTCAGCTGATGCTGCGAGACAAATTCAGGGCTGGCACACAGCAAACGCTCTGCCGTTCCCAAATCCACCGCTTCCAGGCTCGTCAGGGTATCGGGCGTCGCGATCCGCAAACTGACATCAAAGCCTTCTTCAATGGTGTCGATAAACCGGTCATTCAGCACCAGTTCAACATGAATATCCGGGTGCAGCTGCATAAATTCGGCGATCAGCGCCGCCATGAAATGGGTTCCGAAACTCATGGGCGCATTCACCCGCAGATTGCCGCGCAACTCCCCTTCCAGCTGCCCGACTTCACTGATGGCCAGATCAAGTTCGCCCAGCACATCTGTGACCCGCTCGTAAAACGCCTGTCCGGTTGGCGTGACCGTAACCGACCGGGTAGAACGCACCAGCAGCTGCGCCCTTAGTTCCGACTCCAGCTGAGCCACAGTTTTGGCGACTGAGGATCGTGTCACGCCCAGCTCACGGGCGGCGGCGGCAAAGCCACCGGTATCAACCACGCGTATAAAGGTCCTGATGCCCTGGGTAAAATCCATTTTTATTGTCAACTTTATGGATACAGTAAGTCATCAGATTACCTGATTGTCTTAAATAATTCCTCAAATATACTGGCAACATCAACGCTGAGGAGTACAAACATGTTTTATATAAGACCGGGACAAGATCGGGGACACGCCAACTTTGGCTGGCTGGATACCTGGCACAGTTTCTCTTTTGGTCATTACTTTGATCCAGGGCATATGGGTTTCGGCCCCCTGCGCGTCATCAATGATGATCGCATCGCCCCTGGCGGCGGCTTCGGCGAGCACGGGCACAGAGACATGGAAATCGTCACCGTGGTGCTGGAAGGCAAACTGGCACACAAGGATTCCATGGGCAATGGTTCGGCCATCGGTCCGGCAGAGGTACAACGGATGACCGCCGGGACAGGCATCCGCCACAGCGAATTCAACGGCAGCGAAACAGCGCCTGTTCACCTGCTGCAGATCTGGCTGCTGCCGGAGGCAGAAGGTCTGACGCCCGGCTATGAGGAGAAACAGATAGCGCTTGAAGAAGGACTGAATCTGTTAGCCAGTCGGGATGCGAGAGACGGTTCGTTGCTGATTCACCAGCAGGCAGACTTATACCGGGGCCGGCTGTCGGACCGGGCAGATGAAATCTATGCATTAAAGCCAGGGCACGCCGCCTATTTCCATGTTATCAGCGGCAACCTCAAGGTGAATGGCGTTGCGCTGGGGGAGACAGACGGTCTTGGTATAGAACCGCAGCAAGACAGCCTGAACCTGACCATGAACGCAGCAGGCGATGTTGATTTCCTGTTATTTGATATGAACATAGCGGAGGCAAGGCCATGAACGTCAGCGATATCGATGTCAGATCTGTCAGAACCACAACCACATCAGAACTTCATCCACTGTTCCTGGAACGATGGTCTCCCAGAGCCTTCGCACCTCGGCCGATCAGCGAGGAAGCTGTTGATGCCCTGCTGGAAGCTGCACGCTGGGCGCCTTCCTGTTTCAATGCCCAACCCTGGCGATTCATCTATGCCCATCGTGACACTGCTGAATTCGCTCGCCTTCTCGGACTGCTGGCAGAAACCAATCGGGTCTGGGCACAGCACAGCAGTCTGCTGATGGTGGTGATTTCCAGAAATCAGTTCGAACACAATGACAGCCCGGCGCTGACTAACAGTTTTGATGCAGGTGCAGCCTGGATGAGCCTTGCGCTACAGGCCCGGCACATGGGGCTGGCCGCTCATGGTATGCGTGGATTTGATATCGATACCACACGGGTACAGCTTTCCATTCCGGCACTGTACGACATCGAAGCCATGGTAGCGGTGGGCCATCCTGGTGATATTGCTACCCTGCCGGAATCCTATCAGGCACGGGAAACACCATCCGGGCGCCGACCACTGGCGGAAATTGCCATGACAGGCACCTTCAGCGAGCCGACAACATGAACTGTTACCACACCCAGACGCCGGAGCGCGGAATTAATGACAGGCCTGCACAGTATTGATGCAAAACCTGACACCTTCTGTACAATCTCGTAGATTCTTCAGACTGCAAGCAAAGACTGGCGGGTTGGTACTGCTAAAGCAGGGGGCCCGCTCAGTCACTTCATTATGAGCAAAACTAACCAGTGCTTACTTCCCAGGCGATGTCTGAGGAGCGACGCGTCGTACAGGCGCTTGACAGAGTACCGGCAACCTGAGAAACGAAATCGTCGAGAGATAGCTTAATGACAACTGCAACACAACAGAACATGAATGAAGGTCACCTCACGGGTTATGGCACGAAGAGCTACCGGACCTACGTCCTGATCACCCTGACGATCATCTACATTATGAACTTTGTTGATCGCGGTCTGCTCGCTGTGGTTGGCCCGGACCTGGTACCTGAACTGGGTATCTCCGATACACAATTTGGTCTGTTGACTGGCTTTGGCTTCGCGCTGCTGTACACAGTTGTGGGCATTCCTCTGGCCCGCTTTGCAGACCGGTCGAACCGGGTCCTGATTATGACTGTTTGTGTGGCCCTGTGGTCACTGATGACGGCGCTTTGCGGTCTGGCTACTGAGGTCACCATTGGCTCGCTGACCATTGGCGCATTCTGGATATTGCTGATGTGCCGGGTCGGCGTAGGCATAGGCGAAGCCGGTTGTACGCCACCTGCGAATTCCCTGATTGCTGACTATTTCGCACCTCGTGACAGATCGCAGGCCCTGGGCATCTACTCCATGGGAGTGACTCTGGGCACGATGTTTGCCAACCTCATCGGTGGCTGGGTCACCGATATGTTCGACTGGCGAACGGCATTCTTCGTGGTCGGGCTGCCAGGGTTGCTGGTTGCTTTCATCTTCAAATTAACCGTCAAAGAGCCACCGCGAGGCTTCACTGACCCGCCTGACACGCCAGTTCAGGAACGTGCAGAGCTGGGCGAAGCCATTCGTGAATTAATGACCAAGCCTGCCTTCTGGTGGATGACAGGAGGCGCGACCGTCGCAGCGTTTTGTGGTTACGGCATCTCGTCGTTTCAATCCATTTTTCTGGTTCGCACCCACGGCATCACCACTGGCGAAGCGGCTATCTGGATTAACACCCCGGTTTCCCTTTCGGCGGCACTGGGTACCTTTGCCACCGGTTGGCTGGCAACCCGGCTTTATCAGAAATACCCGGGGGCTATTGCCTGGGTACCGGCACTGGGGCTGGCCATTTGTGTGCCTTTCTATTTATTCGCCTTCACCACCAGCAATCTGTTTCTGGCGGCGCTGGGGTTAATCATCGGTGGGTTTGTGAAGTACGGCTACATTACTGCTCAGTACGCCATTGGTCAGGGTGTGGTCAGCATGCGCATGCGGGCCATGGCAACCGCGGTGATGTTGTTCGTTGTGAATCTGATTGGCTATGGTTTCGGCCCGCTGTTCATCGGTGCTATATCAGACATATTCTTCATCAATGGCGCAGCAGAACTCGGTGTTACTGCAGAACAACTGGCAAGAAGTCAGTGTCACCCCAGTGTCGTAGGAACCCTGAGCGAGAATCTGCAATCGGTCTGTGGTGAGGTTTACGCCCAGAGCCTGGAAACCTCTATGGTGATTATGTCTCTGTTGTACCTCTCTGGTTCTGTGTTCTTTTTCCTGACCTGGCGGCGGCTTGAGCAGGACATGGTCGACAGAAACCCGTCCTCAGCGACCTGAAGGTTGGCAGCATTCAGGAGAAGAATTTTCATCCCCTGCCAAACCGATATCCCGTACACTACCGGCGGATTCTTAGACGGAGATATGTAGTGAAATTTGACGACGTGCTTCTGGGTCGCCGCAGCATACGCGGTTACAAGCCCGACCCTGTACCAAGAAAGCTGCTTGAGGAAATACTGACACTGGCAATGCGCTCGCCCTCTTCAATGAACACCCAGCCCTGGAATTTCACCATAGTGACCGGGGAGCCACTGGACCGCATTCGCGCTGGTAACACAGAGCGTAATCTCGCCGGGGTACCACATTCCCGCGAGTTTCGTATCGGTAAACCCTTTGAAGGTCAGCACCGTGATCGCCAGGTTGGCGTGGCCAAACAGCTATTTGCGGCCATGGGCATCGCCCGCGAAGACAAAGAAGGCCGCCAGGACTGGGTACTTCGTGGCTTCCGTCAGTTTGATGCACCGGTTTGCGTCATCATCACCTACGATAAAGAACTGGCGGACAGCGACGACACCGCGTTCGACTGTGGCGCCGTCACCACTGCACTGGTCAATGCTGCCTGGTCCCGTGGGCTGGGGGCTGTCATCAACAGCCAGGGTATTATGCAGTCACCTGTGGTGCGCGAGCACGCTAATATTCCGGACGATCAGGTCATTATGAAAGCAGTCGCACTGGGCTGGCCTGACGACAGCTTTCCTGCCAATGCGGTCGTTTCAGAACGAAAGTCTGTCGAGGAAGCTGCCCGTTTCGTAGGCTTTGAAGATTAAGCTGCAACAGCCAGACTGATTCTCATCACCAACACCAGAACTGTCAGAATCAACGGACCGAACCAGCATTTACACCATTCGGCCCTGACAGTTCTGTGTGTTTACGTTGCCCGGTTGCATCCAGACTTCAACCTGCATTCACTACTGCCACTGACCCCCAGGCTATCCGCCAGGATACACCAGGCAGTGTCTTATCAGTGGTCTGCAGGCAGCAGTTTCTTGCTCTGGCCCCTGATTGCTGCCTTTACGCGGTTCATCAGCAATTTCAGATCATCTCCAACCACATAAAGCGCAGGCACCATCAGCAGCGAAACGAACAGCGCAAACATCACCCCAAACGCCAGCGATAAAACCGCGGGCTTCAGGAACTGCGCATCGGTAGAGCGTTCCGCCATGATCGGCATCAACCCGACAAAGGTCGTGATAGACGTCAGCAGAATCGGGCGAAAACGCGCAACGCCGGCATCCACCACTGCTTCCGCTGCGGATAATCCTTGTTTACGCAACCGCTCCATATAGTCGACTAACACGAGATTATCGTTCACGACCACCCCGGCAGCGGCACCAATACCGAAGTACGAGAACATCGCCATGGAAACGCCGAACAACCAGTGGCCATAAACGGCCCCCATAAAGCCAAACGGAATCGCCGTCATTACCAGCAGCGGCAGCCAGTAGGAATGAAAAGCCACGGCGATCAGCGCATACATAACAAACAGGGCAATCGCAAACAGTGACATCAGTTCAGACATAAATCGCTCTTCACTTTCTGCATAGCCACTGACACCGATCTTAAGGCCCGGGTATTTTTCCTGCAGAGAGGGCATAAAGTTGTCTTTCATATCCTGATTGATGTCACTCATCAGATCAGAGACGACTTCAGCCGTTACCCGCACCATACGCTCGCCATCACGACGCTGGATATGCTGTACCCCCGAAGCCAGTTCCACATCAGCAACGGACATCAGTGGAACTTCACGGCCATCGATAGTACGGACCCGGAAATTATTAAGACTTTCCAGGTTATAACGAAGCTCTTTCGGGTAACGCACCATTACCCGTACATCGCCATTTTCCCGTGGCAGACGCTGAACCTCTTCACCATAGTATGCCTGTCGCACCTGCTGGCTGACCTGCATCAGGGTCAGTCCTAACTTCTCGGCTCCAGGTAAGAGTTTCAGGTGTAACTCATCTGATTCACCACGCATGCTGTCACGCACATAGTAGGTCCCGTCATAGCTGTACAGTTGCGCCTGAACATCCTTGGCAGCTGCCTGCAGAATAGCCATGTCTTTGTGGCGCAGGGTGAAGTTCACCTGTGGCGTGGAATTGTTCATGGTGTAGTTCACCTGAATTTCGTCTGCATCAGGAATCTCACCCACCAGTTCACGCAGGCGCGTTGCGGCTTCCTTAGCCGAAAGGTCCCTGATTTCCGGCGGTGCCAGTTTAACAATCGCAATCACGCTGTCCCGACGGGAACGGGTATACCAACCCTCAATTAACTTGCCACTGCCGCCTTCTGCCTGCGCACGCTGTTCCACTTCGTCGATCAGCTCCAGCTCAGCTTCCTGCAACTGATCGAGCACAGCCAGTGCCCGGGCATAAGGTGTGCCCGTTGGCAGAACCACATTCACATAGATAATTTCATTCTCTACTTCCGGCATGAAAGCGAATTTCACAAAGCCACTGGTATAAAGACCGGCACTGAAAACCAGCGCAGTGATAAACGCGCTCACCGTGATGTACCGGTGCCTGACACAGATTTCTATGACCGCACGGTAGTAGGTCCGGGCAAAACCCACGATGCTTTCTTCCAGTTTCTTTTGCCAGGCAGCAAACTTACCCAGATGCTCACGATGGTGCAGGTTGTTCAGGTGAGCAGGCAGTATCAGGAAGGCCTCAATCAGTGACACCGCCAGCGCCAGGGTAATAACAATCGAGAACTGCCGCGTCACCTGCGCTTCTTCGGTTGTCAGGAAGAAGAACGGCGCAAAGGCTACCATTGTGGTCAGTACAGCAAAGACAACGGGCTTGGCAACAGAAGTGGTACCTTCAATAGCAGCGTCTAACCCACCTTTACCGGAATGACTATGCTGGTGAATACTTTCCCCCACCACAATTGCGTCATCAACGACGATCCCGAGCACCAACAGGAACGCAAAGGTGGACATGATATTGAGTGATACATCGTTTGTTGGCAATAAAGCAAAGGCGCCCATGAACGACACAGCAATACCCGCCGTCACCCACAGGGCAACCTTCGGTCGCAGCGACAGTATCAGCACCAGAAACACCAGCGCCAGCCCCTGAAATGCCTATGAAGTGATCGTTTTCATCCGGCTTTTGTACATATCGGCCTGGTCGAACCAGAGTGAAAGATTCACACCTTCCGGCAGGGTTTTCTGCCGTTCCTCCATCCACTTGTGTACAGCATCGCTGGATTTGACGATCTGCATATGATCAGTCGCCAGCATCTGCAGCAATACCGCAGGTTCACCATTCATCGTGGCAAGAATTTCTTCGTCTTCGAAGCCATCATTCACCCGTGCCACATCGGCGACCCGCACCGTGGCACCATCGGCAGTCTGGCGGACCACAATACGCCCGAAGTCGGTTTCGTTGTCCGCCAGATTTCTCGCCCGCAGCAGAATATCTCCGGTTTCTGTCCGGATGCGGCCAGATGACAGGTTGACAGAGCTGGCACGAATGGCGTTGGAGACTTCTGAGAAGCTGACGCCAAACTGGCGCATGGCACTTTCAGAAACTTCGATAGTCACTTCTTCGCGGCGGGTACCGAAAAGGTTTACCAGTGACACATAGGGCAGGGCTGCTACTTCGTCGCGCAGTTCTTCTGCAAGGCTGGTGAGCGCCTTCTCGCCGATATTGCCGTGAACGGCAACCCTTATCATTTCATCGCGGTATTCAACCCTGCGCACCTTCGGATTTTCAATATCCCGGGGCAATGAATTGACCGCATCGACGGCGTTTTTAACATCGTTCAGAAATGACTCAATATCATCCGTAGGCAGGGTATGAACCTCAATACGCCCAAAACTTTCATTCGCTGTCGAGTAGTAGCGGTAAACAGAATCCAGGTTATTCAGCGCCTGTTCGATGCGAACGATTACCTGCTCTTCTACTTCCTGAGGTGCAGCCCCCGGCCACACCACTTCTATCACAACCTGATTAGGTTTGAAGGTTGGAAAAGTCTCCCGTTCCATGGCCAGAAAACCGAGCAATCCTGCCAGCAGAATGCCAAACATCAACAGGTTGGCAGCCACGGGGTTCCTGGCGAACCATGCGATCATTCCGTTCATTCTCAGCTACCTGTGGGTTCGGTTTGTTGACGGCCGGCAATGGAGGACTGGTCGACGCTGTATTCCATAGCGTTCAGTGCCATGCCGGGAATCGCGTTGCGGATTGAAGAAACGACTACCCGGTCTTCATTCTCGAGTCCTGCAGCAATGACCGCACGTTGCGGGGAACTGTGGCGAACAATGACGTCGCGGATTTCTAGCTTGCCATCCTGATTCACCACGTAAACCTTGTTCCCGGCCCGCAGCGCATCGCGGGGAATGACGGCGACAGATTCCACGTCGTTACCCTGAATTTCCGCACTGACATATAAACCGACGGCCATGGGCATTCCGAACTCAGAGCGATTCTGATCGTAAGGCCGCTCTAACTCGGCAACGCCATAGAGCATACGGGTCGCCGGATCAATGGAAGCATCCAGTCGTACCAGCTTTCCAAACCACAAATGTTCGCGGCCTGCGACCTGAGCCGAGAATGTCACGTCCAGACCCTCGCCAGGCTCCGCTACAAAACCAATCGGCAGGTTCAGCGACGCAAGATGATTGTCTGTCAGCGCCAGACGAACTTCGACCCGGTCAGTTGCAAAGGCTTTACCCAGTGAAACACCCGGAGAGACATATTGACCAACATCAACACTGGTGCTGACCAGACGGCCGGTAAAGGGTAACGCTATAGAGGTACGGGAGAGATTCAGTTCGGCCTGACGTAAGTCAGCCTGCGCAGCTTCGAGTCTCGCCCTGGCCTCCGCGACCTGTGGCTTCTTCAGTGCCAGATCAGACGCATTCGCTGCGTCCCTTAATTGCTTGCGGGCGACATCAGCGACAGCAATGGCTGTTTGCAGTGAGACTTCTGCTTCAGCCACCCTTGCCTGCGCCTGAGACAAGGCCAGCTGATAATCAACCGGTTCAATTTCCACCAGGCTGACGCCTGGCTCAACCCGGCCGCCTTCGACAAATTCATCCGATACCGAAACAACCCGGCCCGGAATCTGTGAAACGATTTCAACGGCGGTGGCCGCCCTCACTTCACCTTCAGTTCTGACCTCAAGAGTAGCGTCCGTTTTGCGGACGGTTTCCACAAACACGCTCATGGGTCTTGGCGCTTCAGTTTTCTTTTCCGGTTCCGGCTTGGCCCAGTGCAGAAAAGAGTATCCGCCGAATCCTGCAGCCAGGATGACTACAGGTGCGGCATATCTGACCAGTTTATTCACGTTTATCCCCGACTTTTCTCATCCCGGTGCGCCCTTGTGCTGATTGACAGCATTTGTCGCTTGCTTAGGCTTATGACGCACCGAATGGTTATTTGGTTGTACTGAGGCTGAAGTTTCCTGACGAACCGTTCGCCTGTCACAGATTATCGGCGAATGGACACGATTAAACGGTTGAACGAGATTTGTACTCGGCAGTGCAGGAATCACAGTGTAGTATCCGTTAAAACAAAACGCAGGCAGAACCAGACAGGACGCGACCCAATGGACCAGTTTCAGGCAATTGTCGGTGTGATTTCCCTGACCATGGGGGTCTCATGGGCCAGCGGGGTCAACCTCTACGCGGCGCTGCTGATGCTGGGTATTGGCGGCGCTACCGGAAATATCGACCTGCCGCCAGCTATGGAGACGCTGGAGAATCCGCTGGTCATTATGGCAGCTGGCGTGATGTATTTTGCCGAGTTTTTTGCCGATAAGATTCCAGGCCTCGACAGCACCTGGGACGCATTGCATACCTTTATTCGCATTCCTGCCGGCGCTCTGCTGGCTGCCAGTGCCGTTGGAGATGTGACTCCGGCGGTGGAAATCGCAGCCGGAATTCTGGGCGGTGGCATGGCAGCAACAAGCCACGCCGCCAAAGCCGGCACCAGGTTAGCAATCAATACCTCGCCGGAGCCATTCACCAACTGGGGAATGTCCATCACCGAGGATATTGCGGTCATTGGCGGTTTGTGGGCCGCGCTGAACCACCCGTGGATATTTCTGGGGTTGCTGGCGGTTTTCATCGCCCTGACAATCTGGCTGCTGCCTAAGATCTGGCGCGGCATACGGTTTCTGTTCAACAAGCTGGCCAGCCTCTTCGGCAAACGCGAGCCCGCGACGCTGGCACCTGACATACCCCAGCCGGCATCAGCGGTTTCCGGCACAACCAGTGCTGCAGCTGTCGCGAGCACGGCACCTGGCGCTATCACGCCGCCCCTGACGCCTGAGCCAGCCGCAAAAACTTCTCCGGCAACGGCGAGATTACTGGAACTCAGGCAATTGCTGGACGCTGGCGCCATTACCGAAGACGAATACAACACTCTTAAAGCCAAAGCACTGCAGCAGCTCTAAACCCTTCTGCCAGGTTATGCGTCTTACCTGCCATAACCCCTGTGAGCAGACCTGTAACGGAGCTAACCATGAGAACATTCCGGCCTTCCCTGATGCTGACGCTGGCGGCCCTGCTTTACTTACCCGTAGTGCAGGCAGACAGCCGAAACCTCAACATCGATAAAGTAATGGGTGGCATCACCATTCCCGAAGACACGGTCGTCGGTAATCTTGAAACCATCAATGGCGGCATCACCGTGGAAGATGGTTCAGAAGCCGGCACCGTAGAGACCGTCAACGGTGGCATCGAATTAGGTGATCGCGTGAAAGTTCATAGCGCCGCGACGGTAAACGGCAGTATTGAGGTGAAGGAAGACGTCAGGATCGAGGAGGGACTGAGCACGGTTAACGGCGGTATCTCTGTTGAGGAGAACAGTCGGATTGGTGGAGATCTTGAGACCGTCAACGGCGGCATTCAGATTCGCGGTTCGGTAATTGATGGCAACCTGACGACGGTGAATGGCAGTATCAGACTAAGAGATAAAGCCCGTGTACGGGGTGACATCATTTTTGAGAAACCGCAGGGTTACTCTGGTTACCCAAAACCACCCATGCTGAGAATAGATGCCGGCGTATCGGTCGAAGGAATGATACATCTGTATCGCGAGATTCGCCTCGACATCAGCGAAGACGCCAGCGTGGGCGAGATTATCCGGCACTATCTGTAAGCACCAGACTGTAAGCACCAGAAATTCAGCAATATTCAGGTGCGGAGCACCGGCCCCGCACCTGATTCCCCCGCCCCCCCTAGTGGCGCAAATGCGCCCAAACCAACCGGCTGGGTTTCTGGGCAGGAATATCCTGATAATCACTTTCGTAGCAATCCATCAGTTCCCGCACCAGTCCACTGCGAACAATATCTTCCTTGCTGAACCGGTGGACACAAACACTCATCAGTTGACTGAATCTTCTCACCGCATCAGCCAGGCCGTTGGGGCCACTGATATCGCTTTGATTTGTGTCGCCGTTAACAACCACCTTACAGCCTTCGCCGATACGGGTCAGGAACATCTTCATCTGCGCAACTGAAGTGTTCTGCGCTTCATCCAGAATAACGAAGGTATCAGCACCGAAGGTCTTGCCCCGCATATACGCAAGTGGCGCCGGAACAATTCTGCCCCGACGCAGGAAGTAATCCACAGCACCGGCCCCCAGCCTTTCATCAAAGGTATCGCGGAACGCTTCAATGTAAACCGCGAACTTTTCGTCGACATCACCCGGCAGAAATCCCAGCTGCTCACCGGCTTCGACTGCAGGGCGGGTCAGAATAATGCGCTCTATTTCTCCGGCTGCCAGCATATCTGCCGCAATTCCCGCCGCCACATAACTCTTACCCGTACCAGCAGGACCGATACCAAAGGTCAGACAATGTTGCCTGATAGCATTCATATAGCGTTGTTGGGATTTGGTTTTGGGTTGCAGAGGTTGCTTACAGCGCGGGGGTCGGTAGACCCTTTCGAGGTGTGAATCGTTGACCGGTTGTATGTACAGATCTGAGTCGTCAGTTGAACACTGAATATTCCGGTTCTTGCTTCTGGACTTGTTTTTTCTCCCTTCTATGATTTTTCCACCACGTTCATCACGTTTGATACGGGATCGTTTCGTCATATCAGAATATACCTTTCATAGAATAATTTTAGCGCGTTAGGTACTGCAGTCTGGTCGTTAGGTTAAAAACTCCTGCTAGTGGGTAGATAGGAAGACAACCACGTTGTCGTTTTTGCCGATGCCGAAGTTTTCATCACCAGCCATTCAATTCGACCGGATTTTTCGCTGTGATTCAAGCAGAAGAGTGCAAATTTCAAAAAAAAGGGTCAGGTCTTGAGATTTCTTTTTATTGGGTTTTAAATGTCTTCATTCTCCACCAATGTCTTTATCAAACGATAACAAAGACACCGGTTTTCTCGGCTCTGAATTTCCTGATTCGATAATTTCGCACCAAAAAGTGTCAACCTGTTCGCAAGTCGTGCACATTGGGGTACCATCTTTTAAATCATTTGGTCCGCAGGGTGTTGGACTTACCCTGCTGTCTGCTGACAGAGGGTTTTCTCATGCAAACGTCGCTACCTTTAACGATAAAATTACTTTTTTCCGCCATCTTGATGGCTCTGTCTGGTCATGCCTTATCTGACTGCAGCACACCGCCAGAGCAGCACTGCAAATCCGGTGACTGCGCCGGCAAAATTGCAGCCCCGGGCAATATGACCAGTGAAGATGGCCGGCATTGGTTTCTGGATATCCCCTGTGACTACCAGCCAGGTGAAGATGTTACGTTCATTCTGAACATTCATGGAGCCGGTTCCATTGCTAACTGGCAGCGCCACTACTTCCCTGCCCTGGACTTCAAAGAAAAATACCGGTTAGTGATTGCAACACCCAGTGCCGCAGGCTCAAGATCAATGGGTGAAGGTCGCCCGGCTGTGCGGGTCTGGGACCCTGCCGCTGATGATGCGCACCTCAGAGGTATTGTTAACACTGTAATCAGGCGCTTTGGTGCAGATCATATTCGTTCCTTCTGGCTGGCAGGTCATAGCCAGGGTGGTATGACATCTCATCGGCTGGTTTGCACCGACTTTTACAGAAATAAGGTTGACGGCCTGCTCAGTCTGTCAGGCGGCCGTATCGGTCAGGCTGAACTGGTGCCGGCCTTTGGCCCACCAATGCCCGATGGTTCGCCGCCACCGGCCAGAGCACGACGCTTTCCGCAGGGAGAACTGCCAGACTGTGATTTTTCACACATCTATACCACCGGTGAGTACGAAATTGTCAGCTTGCCTGACAGCTCTCCATGGGCCGACAAGTATCAGTGTGATGCCCCCACCAGTTCCACGATAGAAGACACTGAGCCAGGATGGGTTCAGGATACTGCCCGCATGGGTTACAGGGTCTGGGGCATGGCTGCACGACCAGGTACTGCAGCCAGCTACGAATATCAGAATTGTGCAGATGGCCGGGTGGTGGCCGACGTTGTCCGCTTAGACAAAGGGCACACAGAGGGCCTGGAGCCGAGGGTGACTGAACATCTGGTGCAATTGATGGTTAAAGCACCAGGAGGCAAGTTGCGAACCAGCCTCCCGGCGAAAGACCGGCCGATCGGAATTCCCCGCATCAGACCGAATGAGTAAATTCAGGGAACGACTGCGGTAATCGCAATTTCCACATCGAACCCGGGTGCGGCCAGCTTGCTTTCGACACAGGCTCTGGTTGGTGTGCATCCTTCTACAACCCAGGCATCCCAGATGCTGTTCATCTCAGCAAAGCCAGCCATGTCTGACAGCCAGATGGTTGCTGTCAGCAGTTGGGTTTTATCTGACCCTGCTTCCGCGAGCAATTCATCGATTGCGTTCAGAATATCTCTGGTCTGATCTGCGACGGAACCTCCTGCAGCATTCATTGCTACCTGCCCGGCCGTGGAAACAATGCCGTTATGGACGACGGCCTGCGACATACGCGGCCCACACTTGATTCTTTTGATACTCATGATTTTCTCCTGCGAGGCCGTATGCCTCATCAATCTTATTAATGGTGGTGGCCACCTTCGCCGTGGGCATGACCATGGGCTATTTCTTCTTTGGTTGCCGCACGAACATCCAGAATGTCCAGTTCAAATGTCAGGGTACGACCAGCAAAAGGATGATTGGCATCAACGTCTACATTGAACTTACCAACCTTGGTAATCGTGCAATTCCGGGGGCCGTCCTTGGTATTGACGTAAGCGATCTGTCCGACTTTCAGACGCTTCGGGGCGTCGACCAGGTGCTTGATGGGTACGCGGAAGATCGCATTATCAACCTTATTACCGTAAGCCTTTTCCGGCGGCAGGGTGACGTTAATGGATTCCCCGGCCTGCTTTCCTTTAATCTGTTCTTCAAGACCAGCCAGAATCTGGCGGCGACCGAAAAGAATGGCTTGTGGGGTCTCATCACGATTGGATTCCATTTCCTCACCTGCTTCATCGCGCAGAGTGTAGTGAAATGTCACAACGGTGCCGGAACCGATTTGCATGGGCGAAAACTCCTTCTGATGGGTACTGCAAAAGGCGCCCATTATCACACCACAGGGCAGTGGAATGGAATCATTCTGACGCAGCCTGTCACGATCTTTGAGCGTCTGGAAATCAGCACAGATCTGGGTGGTGCGTCCTGAGGGGCGCCCGGCTGAGGGGTACCCGGCTGAAATCAGCAGCCGGGCTCAGTATCTAACGGCCGTTGAACTCCGGTGCGCGTTTCTGGGCGAATGATGCCATACCTTCCCGGGCATCTTCCGTGCGCATCAGCTGCAGAAAGTTCATATAGACATGATGAACGTGATCATTGAATTGCTGCGCCAGACCCATGCGCATCAATCGCTTGGCGGACTGCACTGCCAGCGGCGCATTGGCTGCAATATCGCCTGCGAGTTTGCGCGAGAAAGATATCAGCTCATCATCGGGCACCACATGACCACATAAACCCAACTCCCTGCACTCGTCGGCACCCAGATTACGCGCGGCAAAGAAT
>JAGRIO010000447.1 GCA_020443225.1 Pseudomonadales bacterium | reverse complement strand
CCTTCCCCATTCACGTACATCAGACCCAGCGGGGTAAATGCCATGCTGTATCCCGTTTCAGCGGCTGCATCAAGCAGTCGTCTGGCTTCTGCCAGGGCTACCGGTCCACCCAACCCTTCTTTCAGTAACCGTGCCTGATTTACCTGCGCAGCTGCAAAGCCTGTCTTAGCAGCACGGCCATAGTATTCACGGGCACGAACATAATCCTGTTCCACCTGCTCAGCGAGAATACCCAGCTGATTGAGGCTGAGAGCATGATCAGGCATGATGGCGACTGCCGATTCCAGATCCTTACGCGCGAGTCCATAGGCCTTCATCAGACTATAGGCAATTCCGCGGTTCGAATAGGCAACCACCTCGGCAGCGGGCTCCAGATCCGGAGTGACCAGCAACTCAGTCAGGATATCGACCACATCGCGGTAACGTCCCTCCTGCGCCGCCTGCTGCGCAACGGCGAAGACATCCTCTACGGCTGTCGCTGGTACTACCCACAGTACACACAATATTACAGCCGTGCCAAACCTGAACCTCATAGTGAATCCTGCTCTGAATGAACGTAACTATCCTTGCGGGACAGCGAACTTACGGTTGCCTACTATACTGAAGATATGCAAAAAATTGTCCGCTATCTCTTATCAGGCTTTGCTCTGACAATTCTGACTTTCGAATCCGGCAAAGCAGCCGAGTGTCCTGTCACGGACCTGGTTCCGAATACTACCATCTCGGGGAGCCTGTCGGCGGACGATTGCACGATAAAGGACCTGCTGGGCGGCACTGACGGATCGAAAGTGGATCAGTACCGGCTGACACTGCCAGTCAGCGACTCCGTGACATTCACCATGCAGTCTGACGCCCTGGACCCTTTTCTGTACCTGTACAACAACGACCTGACGGAACGGCTCGCTGACGATGATGACAGCGGCACTGGACTGAATGCGACTCTGACCACGACGCTGTCTGCGGGAACCTATCGGGTGCTGGCTAACTCCTCGACACAACTCTCAGCCCTGGGTGATTACCAGCTGATTACCGTCGTGCCGACTTTGTTATCACAGACCCTCGTCGTGTCTTCAATACTGCCGGTCAGTCGCTCAGTTGCCATTAATGGTAAAGCAACAACGTTCGCGACTATCATCAATGCCGGCACCAGCGAAGGGCTAGGGTGCGGCATCAGTCTGGCCAGCGGAATTGCTGCTGATTTCAGTTATCAGACTACTGACCCTGCGACCAATCGTTCTGTTGGAGAAGCGAATACACCCGTTAATATCGCCCCGGGCGCATATCAGACTTATCTGATATCTGTGACACCAGTCGCAGAGCTCTCGCCCCAGGAAGTCTCATTCAGTTTCAAGTGCACCAACAGTCCGGCTGCGGGCACCACAACAGGACTGAATACGCTGCTCTTATCTGCATCTTCCGTGCAGCCTCCGGATATCGTCGCGCTGGCTGCGACGGTGAAAGACCCGGGCATCATTAATCTTCCGGACGTAACCGGTAGCGGATTTGATGTCTTCTCAGTCGCGACTGTAAACGTCGGTAGCACAGGATCTGTTACTGTGGCCGCAGACACGGGTAGCACGACCCTCGACCTGTTGCTGTTACTGTGCCAGACAGATCCTGTGACCGCTGCCTGTATTAATCCCACTGTGCCCTCATCAGCGCCAGTGACCACCGAAATAGCTGCCGGAACAACACCAACCTTCGCCTTCTTTATCGCTGGCAGAGAGGATGTGCCCTTTGACCCGGCAGGAAATCGTGTCTTTGTAAGATTCCGTGATACTGACGGCAATGTCCGCGGGGCAACCAGCGTGGCGGTAAGAACTGCTCTCTGACAGGCAAGCGCTGATTTGGTGATATACTCATGCGCTTATCGCCAGATCCTGATAAACCATGTCAATCCCGGAAGAATCACAGCACTCAGAATCACCATCACAGCCGCCAGCGGATATGTCCGCGGTCGGGGATGAGGCGCGGGAAACTGACCCTCAGGATGTGTTACTTGACTTGCTTGTGGTACTGACAAGGCTGCATCAGCGGCCTTTTTCTGGTGAAAGCCTGACTGCGGGATTACCACTCGTGAACGGACGTCTTACTCCGGAACTTTACGTACGCGCAGCTAATAATGCCGGCTTCGCCGCAGCTTCTTCAGCACGCGCATTCAGCGCCATTTCACCCCATACCCTGCCAGCCGGTATCACGCTTAAGAACGGGGAAGTCGCTGTACTCATGACCCTGACTGACGAGAAGGCTGGCATTATTCGCGCGGACGACTTCGACGCTGATAACCTGCTCGCGGCGGTCACCGAAACCGACCGAGCGAGCCTGGACGCGGAGTATGCCGGGACCTGCTACCTGATCAGACCGGATGAGTCAAAAGCCCAACAACCGCAGCACAGTGGTGATGCCAGCTGGTTCTGGGAAGTATTGCGTAAATCCCGGGGACTGTATGCAGAGGTCATCATTGCCTCACTGCTGATCAATATCTTCGCGCTGGTGTCACCTCT
>JAGRIO010000446.1 GCA_020443225.1 Pseudomonadales bacterium | reverse complement strand
TCTGCATGGGATCGCCAACGGTTCAATCAGAGTTGCGTACGGCATAAAACGTAATCATGCCGCGCTGCACAGTGAGGGTAACCTGGTCACAGGGAGATCAGCAGTCATTGCAGACGTTGATGGCGCCTCACATTATCTTTTGAACGCCGGTGATAAGCTGCTTGTTGTGGATTGCAGCGCGCCCGGTATACGGGTCGAGAACCTTAAAAACGTCGACAGGACGCGATCATTTGCCATAGCCAGCTTTGACAACACCGACTGCGATGTCATCGCCCCCGGGTATTCGGAAGTGGTTAACCACTCGATTGCTGTAGGTCGCCTATCAATCGCGGCTGAAACCTTTGGGGCGGCTGAAAAGATGTTCGAAGATGCGCGCGGTTATTCTCTTGAACGGTATCAATTTGATCGACCGATTGGCTCCTTCCAGAGTATCAAGCACCAATTGTCCGACATGATCAGCGATCTTGAACCTTGCCGTTCGCTGCTGTGGTATGCGGCATATACCTATGATGCTGAACCCGAAGAATTCGAGCTACACAGTTGCCTTGCCAAGTCGTTGGTTTCGGATGTTGCCAAGCGTGTTGCCAAGACCTCTCTCGAGATTCACGGGGGTATGGGGTATACGGAGTTGCTCGGGTTACATCTGTGGTTTAAACGAATAGAAACTAACCGTCAGTTGCTCGGCGGACCCGAAGCTACCCGTTCGAGGGCAGCCGAAATCCAGCAATTTGTTATCGAGGAGGTCAGCTAAATTGGATCTTTCCTATGGTGTGAAATACGACGATTTCCGCAATGAAGTCAGACAGTTCTGCCAGAACAATAAATTCGTCGATCCCAGTACAGGTATGCCGGGTGTCACGGAAAGACCCAGCAAGGAAAGGCTCTCGTGGCAGGTGAAATTGATCGAACATGGTTACGCCGCACGGACAATACCGAAGGAATACGGCGGCTACGGCGCTGATCCGGACATCATCAACAGCCGCATAATCCAGGAAGAATTCATCCGGGCTGGTCTTTCGCCTGGTATGGCGAACCAGGGTATCTCGATGCTGGTACCGACACTGCTGGAAGTCGGTACTGAAGAGCAGAAAAAACGCTACATTGAGCCGACCATCAAGGGAGAGATGATCTGGTGTCAAGGGTATTCGGAGCCCGGTTCCGGAAGTGACCTGGCGAGTTTGAGAACCAGTGCTGTCGTGGATGTTGATGACTTTGTCATCAACGGCCAGAAGATCTGGACCAGCTCTGCCCATGTAGCCGACATGTGCTTTATTCTCGTCAGAACCGAGCCAGAAGCACCAAAGCACAGGGGGATCAGTTACCTCCTGGTGCCGATGAATGCCGCGGGTATTGAGGTACGACCCCTGGTGACCATAACCGGCGATGCGACTTTCAATGAGGTATTCCTGGATGATGTCCGTGTACCTGTTACCAACATGGTCGGCGCTCGCGGCCAGGGCTGGCAGGTAGCGAACGTCACGCTGAAATATGAGCGCGGCATGCTCGGTAACGCCGGTCAGGGCGCGTCGGCTATCAAGAATTTGGAAGACCTGCTGCTCTCGGAAGGCCATGACGGCCGCAGGCCAATGGATAATGCGGTCATTCGAGACAGATTTGTCGAACTGCAGGCCAGAGGCCTGGCCAACAAATATCACAGCATGCGGCTGCTTTCAAAGACTATCAACAAAGAGCCGCCGGGTGTAGAAGATCTGATTGTGAAGTACTCGGCAACAGAACTCGCTCACGATATTTTCTGCCTTGGTGTTGATGCTCAGGAGGAACTCGGTACGCTGATGGGTGACTCGCCGTATCGTGCCGAGAAAGACTGGCAGAAGAGTTTCCTCGGTTCGTTCACGGGAATTATCGGTGGTGGCTCAGCCAATATCCAGAAAAACATTATCAGTGAGAGAGGCCTTGGTATGCCCCGGGAACCACTGGTCGCCATGACAAACGATGGCTGGTCTCTCAACAAGAAGAGCAGTTAACGCCAAAAAAACAAAAGTCGAAGAAACACGAAAGAGAGGCGCAGTTGATGGTTGCAGAGGTACTGTCCCCGGATATGGTCGGGGTTGAATTCGAACCTGCAGAAGTAAGCTGGGACGAAAAAGACGTGATGTTGTATGCGCTGGGTGTGGGATGCAGGCCGTCAACCGAACTGGATTACCTGTACGAAGGTAGAGGTCCGAAGGTTTTGCCGACTTTCGCCGTCATTCCGGGTATGCGCGCCATGGGTTCGATTAACAAGGTCGTCAAGTTACCTATATCAAGAATGCTGCACGGTGAACAGGGGATTCAGCTACACCGGCCAATACCAGCAAACGGCAGATTCACCATGAAGAGTCGAATATCCGAAGTCTGGGACAAGGGAAAAGCTGGTGTGCTCGGTGTAACAGCGGATTTCGAAGATGACGACGGGCCGGTTTTTTCCACCCGATCAACACTGTTCTGGATTGGCGGGGGTGGCTTTGGCGGTGACAAGGGGCCCTCGACACGAAATCTGAACGTGCCACG
>JAGRIO010000445.1 GCA_020443225.1 Pseudomonadales bacterium | reverse complement strand
TAAGTGTAAATCCACCGTCGCTTCCACGAATTCAAGTGCTGCTGTCTGATCAAACCGGCCATTGGCATCTACGGCCAGATTTCTGCCTTCGCCAGCTACCATCAGGGCCTCATCAATACGGCGCAGATCATCCGACAACGAAGCCCCGCCAATCTTCATCTTGAACGCCGTGTAGCCTGCATCAGCATAGCGGCTGAGTTCGTCTCTGATCCCCCGCCCGGAACCAGCCGTGCCATCTGCGGGATAGTAGTATCCACCGGCCGCATACACACTGGCAGTACGTCCCGCGCATTCGCGTCCGGCCTGACCGGCAATCAGTTCACAGGCAGGTACATGCGCCAGTTTGGCATTCAGATCCCAGCATGCCAGTTCAATGGCGGCGACAGCGCCTGCCCGGTCGCCATGGCCTCCGGGTTTTTCATTCTTCATCGCGGCCAGGACAAGCCCGGCGGGATCAAAACCCCCGTCTGCCAGCAGCTTATCTCCGGCAGCCAGAATCCTCGGCGCCAGTCTTTCGCGGATGATACCGGATTGTCCGAATCGCCCGATGGAATTGAACCCGAACCCGATGACGGGTTTACCATTCCGGACCTGATCAGACACCAGCGCAACCAGCGAGACGGTATGGTCATCAAAAGAGACAACTGCATTAGCCACAGCGCCCGAGAGGGGAACGGTGATATCCCTGATTTCAGTAATTCGCATAAAGACCGTGTCTGTGAATCAGTAAGAGAGGAACTGGTCGAATTCCAATGTCGCAACTGCGGGTTATTCTGCAAAAGGTAAGCATACGTCAGATGCATGAACGACTAAACCTGCTTGCCTCATCAGGATTTACTTCGCAACAGATTAACTGCTGACCCGCGGGACACCCACACCCTGCTGAACCCGTAGTATCGTAAAGAAGACGGGTACGAATCCCTGTCAGACCTGAAACCAGAGATCTTGCGGAATAAAACCGGATAACCCGGCTGCAGGCATCTGGCATCTTCCCAGCCAGCCCGGCATACTCACAGGCTTCAACAAACCTGCCTGAAATACACGCCCTATGTCTTCACCGCCTTGCGTGACAGTTGTCATTCCTTCCTATAATCACGAAGCTTTCGTAGCCGATGCCATCAACAGCGTCCTGCAGCAAACCTACCCGTCAGTAGAATTGCTGGTTATTGACGATGGCTCGGCTGATGGCAGCCCGGCACTGCTGGAGAAGCTGGCCGCTGAGCACGGGTTCAGATTTATTGCACAACAGAATCAGGGTCTGACCCAGACGCTGAACACAGCTCTCGAACTCGCTAGTGGTAAATATTTCTGCTTTCTGTCTTCTGATGATCTGATGCTGCCGGACCGGCTTCAGGTGCAGGTGGATTTCATGGAATCAAGACCGGACGTTGCCCTCTGCGGGGGTGCACATCAGGCCATCGACAATCAGGGAAACCGCAGCGGACGTTCCAACCTGCGTCCGGAAGCCGAACTGGATTTCGACGCCGTATTCCTGCACCGCATCCAGCCGCCGTCAGCGGCAACCCTGCTGTTCCGCACTGACTGTTTACGTGAAATTGGTGGTTATGATCCAAAGGCACCACTGGAAGACTTTGACATGCACCTGCGCCTCACTGCTGCCGGTTACAAACTGGTGAACCTGCCGCAGATCCTGGCGCTGTACCGGCGCCATGGCAGCAATACCATGCGCCAGCATCAGCGCATTCTGGAGAGTATTCTGTACAGTCTTGGCAAGTATGCCGATCATCCACGCTTTGAAGAGGCCGTAAACTATGAACGCGCCAGTTTTGTTCTGAAGGCGGCTAAAGCAGACAAAGAGTATGCCCGCAGCCTGTTGCAGCAGATTCCGTTGCGATACTACAGCTGGCGGGTGATTCGCGGCATTTTCAGACTCTGGTTCAGTCGCTGATCACCACCGTACCTGCCAGCTTGTCATGCCAGCCCTGCTTGCGCTTATCGAATGCGACCCACAGAAACCCCAGCATGAACGGTATGCCTGAGACGTAATAGCAGAAGTATCGAAGGATCAGACGGCCTGGGCTGACCGGCCCGAGGGATTCCGCATCGACAATTCTCAGGTTCAGCATCATCTTGCCTGGGGTCGCACCTTTATATATCCAGAAAGCCAGGGTCAGCAGAAAAGGTAGTCCGTAATTGATAACCATACCGGAAAGCCCCTGTTCCGCAGTCAGTTGATCTGCAAAGGCGATACCAAGCAATAACCACAGCAGCGTGCCAACCAGCGCAATCAGCCAGAGACTGTCAATCAGGGTCGCGGCCACCCTGATCCAGAAGCCGCCGTAGCTGACCGCTTGCGGACCATTAAAATTCAGATCTCTTTTATCCCGGCCTCTGCCATCATCAAGCTGGCTTCCCCGGTTTACATGCTCGTCTTCCTCTGCCATCAGCGCCTCCTGAGTAATCGTCCTCAACCATCCTGACCTCGCCATGGTCAGGGGTCTTGTCGCCCGCTTTCACTGTCATACCTGTTACCCGACGCTCATCAGCGCCAACAG
>JAGRIO010000444.1 GCA_020443225.1 Pseudomonadales bacterium | reverse complement strand
AATTGGCAAAGAAAAATAATCGCGGCGGCTCACTTCAGGATCAACTCCGCAAGGTTGGGCTGGTCAGTGAGAAACAACTGAAGAAAGCCCAGAACCACCTGCACCGGAAAGACGTCCGTGAAAAACACGGTGAGGTTGATGAAGCCAGGGTCGCTGCCCAGCAGGCACTGGAAGCAAAAGCGCAGGCAGACCGGCTGCGCAATGAAGAGAAAAATCGTCTTGCCATGGAACGCGCGCTGATGGCCCAGGTCAGGCAACTGATAGAAACCAACAGTCAGCGTGAAGCAGGCGATGTTGCCTACAATTTCACTCACGACAACAAAGTCAAAACCATCCACATATCAGCGGAAAACAAACGACAGCTGAACAAGGGTTATCTGGCGATTGTCGCGCTGGGTGACGGTTACGATATCGTGCCTGAACCCGTCGCGCGAAAAATCATGGACCGCAGACCGGAAGTATTACTGTACCTGTATGACAGAAATAAGGATGTGCCGGATGAAGATGACCCCTATAAGGACTTTCTGATTCCCGATGACCTTGAGTGGTAAACACTCACACCGCTAGCCAGAACAACCCACAATCACAGACCACAGCTATAGCATGTAATAATGTTTAGCATTATTCTTGTCAGCTTTGTTCCGGTTATCGTTACAGACCGATAACGGAACGCCCACAGAACCGGGGACACATAACCAATGAATAAGAAGAAAGTGCTGCTTTCAGTAGGTGGTGTGCTGATCCTGATAACAGGGGTTTTGTGGGTCAACCGAATCGAATTACTGCTTACCTTCGTCGAACAACGAGCGTCAGCTAAATTATCGCAGCCTTACAGAGAAGTAGCGTGGCAACAGGGGCCCGCTAAAGCTGCCCCTGCTACCACCGGGAGACCGCCCAATATCGTATTCATCCTGGGCGACGATATGGGTTACAACGACATTTCCACTTTTGGCGGCGGTATCGCCGGGGGTGCTATAAAAACCCCCAGCATCGATGAACTGGCTTCGCAAGGCGCGGTTTACGAACAATCTTACGCGGGCAATGCCACCTGCGCGCCATCCCGGGCAATGCTGATGACCGGAAGGTACCCCACCAGAACCGGTTTCGAATTTACCCCAACGCCTGCCGGCATGGCGCCTGTCATTACCATGATCAGTGGCGCGATGAATAACGGGTTACCGCCAGTGGCCACGAACCAAAGTGAGCTGGCCGGTGAAATTCCGGACTTTGAAATGCAGGGACTGCCTTCTTCTGAAGTCACGATTGCGGAAGTTCTCAAAGCCAGGGGTTACTACACGGCACACATAGGGAAATGGCACCTGGGTCGCGGGCCCGGCTTTACCCCTAATGACCAGGGTTTTGATGACAGCTTGCTGATGGAAAGCCTGCTGTACCTTCCAAAGGATCACCCGGATGTGGTTAACGCCCCTTTGTCTTTCGATCCGATTGATAAATTTCTCTGGGCATCGTCGCGCTATTCGGCGTCGTTCAACAGCGGCGGTCTGACAGAAGCAGAGCGATTCATGCCGGGGGGATATCTGACAGACTACTGGACAGATGAGGCGGTAAAAGTCATTCGGGCTAACAAACACCGGCCGTTCTTTCTGTACCTGGCTCACTGGGGCGTTCATTCACCCTTGCAGGCGACAAAAGAAGACTACGAAGCCGTGGGTGATCTGAAGCCACACCGGCTTCGGGTGTATGCGGCAATGATGCGGGCGCTGGACCGCAGTGTAGGGAAAATTAACCAAACGCTTGAAGAAGAAGGCCTGGCAGACAATACCATTGTTGTCTTTTCCAGTGACAATGGCGGCCCCGGTTACATCGGTCTGCCGGACATCAACTCGCCTTTTCGCGGCTGGAAGCTGACGAACTTCGAAGGTGGCTTACGGGTCCCGCTTTTTATCAAGTGGCCAGGAAAGATTGCGCCCGGGACCCGGGTTAATAAGCCCGTGGCTCACATCGACCTGATGCCTACGCTGGCAGCAGCTGCAGGCGCAGCGTTACCGCAAGGCCTGCAAATAGACGGCGTTAATGTGGTTCCGCTGGCGACGGGGGAAGCAGGACCCGCCTGGCACAGAGATACACTGTTCTGGCAGAGCGGACACTACAGGGTAGTCAGACAGGGGGACTGGAAACTGCAGGTTTCAGAGAACCCGAAAAAATCCTGGTTGTACAATCTGGCAGAGGATCCTACGGAGCAAATCAACCGTGCCAGTGATGCTCCTGAAAAACTCAGGGAACTGAGTTCACTGTTGGCCGCCCATCAGGCATCAGCAAGACCGCCACTTTACCCTTATGTCAGCGAGTTACCGGTGGCAGTAGACAAAACACTGGCAGAGATGGCGACTGAAGGCGATGAAGTGATTTTCTGGCCTAACTAGTCAGCTCAGCGCGGGGAAATCACTGTTTCATTCGCGTCAACGGCAAGCGATGGGCTGCCCCCTGCCTTCGACTTCAGGCGTGACTGCCGCAACAGAGAAATAATGTTCACCCTTCACTGAAACTGTCCTGCAA
>JAGRIO010000443.1 GCA_020443225.1 Pseudomonadales bacterium | reverse complement strand
GCATCCCTCCCTCCCTGAACTACACTTTCTCTCAATACCAACCCAATACCCGGAGCCCCACTTGGATCTGGAAACCTTCCTGGCGGCCACTATTCACGATGCCAAAAATCAGATTCAGACCATCATCAGCGAACTTAGCCAACCAGGCGCCGCGAATGCCACTGACGGGCAAGTTGCCGGGGACGCCAACGTCAGCAGCACCAGAACAGAACAACAGTTGCGCTATCTCGATCAGCGACTGACCGCCGTCATGGGCATGTACCGGCTGCAAACCCACCATATTTGCCAGCCCACAGAAGTTTATGTATCTGACATGCTGACCACGGTGGCTGATTTATGGGGGCCGGCGGAAGTGATCTGCGAACCGGATCTGACTGGCTGGTTTGACGAAAGCCTGGTCCGGGTGGTGATTTCCGATGCAGTTCACAATGCACGCCGATTTGCCAGACGGGTGATCCAGCTAAGTGGGACCCTGGTTGATGGCGGTATTGAGTTGTGTGTGGAAGACGACGGTCCGGGATTTACCGAAGCCCCTGAGGCTCGTCAATCTGGGGATACTGGCACAGGGCTCGGTACATATTTTGCCGAACAGGTTGTTGCGGCCCATTGCAGGGACGGGCGTCAGGGTGCAGTAAAGACTGGTCGTTCACCAACACTGGGTGGGGCCAGGTTTTCGGTATGGTTGCCCTGAAATAAACGTGAACCAGCCCGTTGATCAGGACTTATCCGCATCCCGGGATTCCTGTCCTTCCAGCTCTTCCAGCTCTTCACGCAGCACAATCCGGCTTTTCAGGGCCGGGTACCGACCGGTAATAGGCTCGTAGAAAGCCCGCAGCCGGTCCATATCTTCTGTCACATTGCCGGTCAGGCGAAAACTGGGCCCGAGTCCGGCGATTTTTTTGTCATAGTCCAGAAATCCGCAGACCACAGGTATATCAGCTGCCAGGGCAATGCGATAAAAGCCGGATTTCCAGTGATCTGTGTAACCACGGGTACCGGCTGGCGGCACCACCAGCGCCGTGCCGGTGCCGTTACTGATCTCGTCTACCAGCCGCTGAACCATGTTGGTATTGCGTGAACGCTCAACGGGCACACCGCCGAAGTAACGCAGAATGCTGCCCAGTACCGGTACAAACAGATTGTTCTTAACCAGCCAGTTGATTCGCAGGTTCAGAGTGTAGGCAGCGCCAAGCAGCAAAATCGCATCCCAGTTACTGGTGTGGGGTGCCGCAACAATCATCATGTCTCTTGCGTCCGGTGCTTCCCCGGTGACCTTCCAGCCACTGAGGCGAATCACCAGTTTGCCGAAAAAGTGAGCAAATGCACTGCATTTAGGAGCCTGACTGGCCATATAACCTGTGTCTCCGTCGCTGAATCAGAGCGAAATGTAGCATTGTGGCCGTCTCTGATGCCAGCGGTCATGTGGGCATTGCGAATTCCCTGTCAATTGGGCATACAATAGGGGCTTCAGGAAAGCCACGGCCTTTAGATTATGTCAAAGCGATTATCCATCCCGGTCATCCCCTTTGTTCTGGCCCTGTCTGCCAGTTGGGCAAGTGCAGCTACAATTGATTCTGCAGAGGCAGCTCTGGCCGCAGGAGACGCAGACAGCGCCCTGGAACAGGTGCTGACGGTGCTGGAAACCGACCCGGACAATCCAGAGGCCCTCGATCTTACCGCTAATCTGGGGATGCTGACTGGCATGCCTGGGCTGGCACGGGATTCTCTGCTCCATCGAGCCGGCTTACTGGTTGCGGCAGGCGATAAAGCTGCGGTCCGCTCCGTTCATGAACAATTATCCGGTCTTAATGCAACGCAACCTGAATGGGTTGATCAGCAGTTACAGGCCATTGCTCAGGTCACTGAAGAACAGGCGCCTGCCTACCAGGACTGGAGCGCGATAACCCAGGATGCGCAGATGGCCCTGGAAGGTGGCGATCCTGAATCAGCAATTGCCGCTCAGGAAACAGCCCTGATGATGGCGCTGGAAAATTTTGGTGAAGAACACTGGATTACGATCGTTTCCTACCGTGATCTGGGTTTTCTTTACCGGCAGATGGGTAATGCAGAAGCAGCAGATCAGAACTATCAGGAGGCGCTGGCAAGGGCGACGGGTCTGCTGGGTGAATCGCACCCGCAAACCCTGGAAATCCTGGGAATGCTGGCCGAGCTCTATCAGGCAGCTGGCATGGGTGAGCAGGCACTGAGCATTCAGATGGACGTGATCAATGGCCTGACTCAGGGTTTGGGTGCGGCGAATGAGATGACGCTGTCGGCCCGGTACAGTCTGATCAGCTGGTTTGAGTCGGCAGGTGATTATCAGACCGCGCTGGCTGAGATTGAATCTGTATGTAGTGACATTGTTGATCAATATGGCGCCTGGCATCCACAGGCCGTCGATTGCATCTACTACCGTGCTTCAACGGAACAAACCCTTGGTCAGACCCGTAAGGCTGCTGACAGCTACCGTGAGGTGATCAGTCTGCTGGCTGGCACCCAACCGGCAGTAAACGACTACGTATTCA
>JAGRIO010000442.1 GCA_020443225.1 Pseudomonadales bacterium | reverse complement strand
CCCATGTTCCTGACCCCAAGGGCTGCCATCAGCCGGTACCGTCGCTCCATCTCGGCAACGCACCAGCGCAATGCATTGGCGGCATCCTTCATGTCGGTAACAACCGGGGTCAGCAGGTGAGGTATGCCTTCATAAATGGCCAGCTCCAACATTTTTGGGTCGACCATGATAAGCCGGACTTCTTCCGGCGACGCCTTGAACAGAATCGACAGGATCATGGCATTGAGTCCCACGGACTTACCAGAGCCCGTGGTTCCTGCCACCAGCAGGTGCGGCATTCTGGCAAGATCCACAACAACAGGCTCGCCTGCAATATCATGTCCCAGCGCCAGACTGATCGGCGATTGAGAGTGATCATAGGCTTTGGAGGAAAGCACCTCACTCAGTTGTACGACTTCACGGTCCTGATTGGGAATTTCAATGCCAACAACAGATTTACCAGGTATCACTTCCACGACGCGCACACTGATGACAGCGAGTGACCTCGCCAGATCCTTCACCAACCCGGTTATCTTGCTCACCTTCACGCCAGGGGATGGCTGAATTTCAAACCGCGTGATCACCGGACCAGGGAACACGGCAACGACTTCCGCTTCTATGCCGTAGTCCTTGAGCTTGAGTTCAAGCAGCCGGGACATGGCTTCCAGATCTTCCGGGGAGTAGCCCTTATCCGGGTCGTGCCGGACTGCATCCAGCAGGTGCAATGCTGGCAGGCTACCGTCAGTGATCGCTTCAAAAAGATTCCCCTGCTTCTCTCGCTGGACCCTGGCGCTGACCTCCGGTTTTGCAGGTGGTGGCGTGGCAATCTTCACGGGCTCCCGGGTCAGCTTTTTCTCAACTTCCCGCGCAATGGCCTGTTTACGCTGCTCCGTGACCTGCCGTACCTCGGCCTTCTCCTTACGTTCTGCCAGACGACGGGCGATGTTCCCGGTCAGCCAAACCCAGCCCCGGATACTCCAGGCACCGGTGGTATCCATGACCCGTAGCCAGGAGATATCAATAAAGGCGGTCAGTCCGAACAGAAAACCTGCCAGCAGTATCAGTGTTCCCCCGATGTAGCCAAACGCAGGCTGAAAAACATCTACGACCTCAGTGCCCAGTACCCCACCACTGCCTTCACGCAGGATCTGACCACTATGATAAAAATGCAGGTCGCCGAGCGCGCTGCCGGCAGCCAGTATCAGCAAAAGTCCTGTGGCTCTGAACGTCACCATGGGCCAGTGCAGATTAAACTCCCGCCTGCGTTCACGAAACAGCAACCAGGCTTGCCAGGCCAGCATCATGGGAAAGAGGTAGGCCAGATACCCGAAAATGAAAAACAGCACATCGGCAATCCAGGCACCGCTTTTACCCATAAGGTTAGTGGTCTCCTGGCTGGCTCCGATATAACTCCAGCCCGGGTCCTCCGGATTGAAACTGAGCAGCGCCAGAAAAAGGTACAGACACAGCACCACCAGACCTATAAAGCCGCCTTCCCGCAGACGAACCTGAATGTGGTCTTTGACTTCATCCGGCACTTTCTGGCCGGATTTCTGGTGGTCTGTCAGTGATTTCGCCATAGAGTGGATAATCTTTAGATTTCAATCTCTTATCAAAGAGAGTGATCTTATAATGTCAGGTTAATTTGATAAATCGTTTTATTCTAGCGAGCCGGCGCAGGAACGATGCAGCCTGAACGGCACTCGGGTATGATGCGCTCACTTCAGAAAGACAGGTAAATCTCATGGCAGGACCTTCACAACCCCAGGTAACCGATGAAGTCTGGGACGATACTCGCATCAAGTCATTCCTGGAACTTCGTGCCTATGGCGATCAACCCGAGGATTTTCATATACTCCTGAAAGCCTATCGTGGCATGCGACCAGCAGATTTCGGGCGCTTCCTGACTTTTTACCATGAAGCCGGACGAGATCTGGATGCCAGGGACAAACAGGGCCGGACACTTTGGGAAATTATTTCGAGCCACCGTCAGGGTGCCGATTTTGTTAAGATCCGTGCTGCAATCGGCTAACCATACGCCGTTCAGCGATCGTTGAAAACCTGAACATCAGGGTAAAAATCAAAATTGAATATTCCGGAAAATATTCACAATGAACAAATCTCCAGAAGAAGGTAGTTTGGCATGCAGGAAACTCATCATAAGCTCATTATTCTCGGCTCTGGCCCCGCTGGGTACTCCGCTGCCGTCTATGCCGCCAGAGCCAATCTGGATCCGGTCATGATCACAGGGATTGAAGTTGGCGGCCAGTTAACGACCACCACCGACGTCGATAACTGGCCGGGGGATGTTGAAGGACTGCAGGGCCCTGACCTGATGGACCGCATGCAGAAGCACGCAGAGCGCTTCAATACCAGGATGGTGCATGATCACATACATACCACCGACCTTGGCAGTCGACCCTTCCGTCTGACAGGCGACAGCGGCACCTATACCTGCGACGCACTCATCATCTGTACTGGTGCTTCAGCACAGTATCTTGGCCTGCCTTCTGAAGAAGCTTATAAGGGTAAGGGTGTCAGCGCCTGCGCCACC
>JAGRIO010000441.1 GCA_020443225.1 Pseudomonadales bacterium | reverse complement strand
AGTGCAACATTTGATCCGGCGGCTGGCATTCTGGCAGCGCGACGCACAACTCCTGCCCAGGGCAGGTTCAGATTTACGGGTGATTTTTACCGGGACATTGTATTGGCAAGAACTTCCTTGCTGGCTGATGATGCCTTTGGATCGCTTGAATCAACCCGGCGAGCCCTGCAGCAGTTTGCTGCGGTTCAGCAGGCATACGACGATATCGGCGCCGATCTGTTACTCGCTGACGATCTGCCGGGTGCGCTTCAGTCTGCGCGGTTGCTGGAAGCACAAGCGCTGGAAGCCTCTGGTGATTGTCAGGCGGCAGCGCCACTATTTGAGGCATACACCAGTTGGTCAGAGTCTGCGCGTTCCAGTATCAGTATTGAAGAGCGGATTCACTTTTTCAGAGGAACCGCGCTGCCTGCCTATCAGGGCCTGATTCGTTGTCGCGCCAGTAATGCGCTTCGGTTGCCTGGTGATGAGACGATGAATGCACTGCTGGCATCAATCGACCAGTTAAAGGGACGACAATTTGTTGAATTGCTGAACCGGAAGGAAACTGATTCACCAGTGAATATCCAGGATGTTAACAGCAGTATCAGCCCAGGCTTGGGGGTACTGATATTTCAGGATCTGGGGACTTCCCTGCTGACGATTCTGTTCTCTGAACAGGCGCCCCGGCTGCTGTTGCGGAATAAGCCAACTGACTGGGACCGAAGGCTGTTTGAGCTGAGGGATCAGCTGGCAAGTCAGGCAGAACTGGATGTGCAAGCGCTGCAGACCATAAGCAATGAATTGCTTGGCTTTGCCGCTACACAGATCGCGACGCTCGATGAACTTTATGTGCTGACCGATGGAGCTTTGGCATCTGTTCCACCCGCCGTGCTCTCGCTACCTTCAGGCCAGATGTCAGGCGAAATACTGGCGATCACGCTGCTGCCTTCGCTGAGCGCTTTAAGAAACCAGGTGCACGAAGCCAACGAACGCCAACAACGATTGCTTGGCTTGGCAGATCCACATTATGCAGGTGATGATGGCAAGGTCACACGGGTCTCTGAGCGGATGATCTCATTACGGGGCGCATCGCTTCTCAGCTATTTTGAACCATTACCAGAAACCCGACATGAGGTCACAAAGATTGCCGGGTACTTTGGTGCCGACACGTCATTGTTGTTGGGGCGGGATGCTGCAGAGTCCACATTGAAAGCGCTGAACCTGAAAGCATACAGTCACATCCATTTCGCTACCCATGGCCTGATCGGTAACGAGCTGCCCGGGCTTGCGGAGCCTGCGCTGGTGCTCTCCGCTGAGACAGACGAGGATGGGCTGCTGACGGCCTCAGAAGTTGCGCAGCTTGACCTTGATGCGGACTTAACCATTCTGTCGGCCTGCAATACCGGGAATGGTGACTACTTCAGTGGTGAGGGACTGCTGGGAATGGGGCGGGCCTTCATGGTGGCAGGGTCAAGAAATGTCATCGTCTCTCTGTGGCCGGTTGATTCTCTGTCAACCAAGTACATGATGGAAAGACTCTACGAGCACATGGCATCGGGGCTGAGCGTGTCCCGTTCCCTGTTCCAGGCACAACGTGATCTCAGACAGGCGGTAAATATTGATGCTACTGAGACGACTGTGCGCGGGATACAGGTGGATCAGGTGGCTATGCCGCGGCAACCAGAATCGAAGGTTACCGGTCCCTTTGCAGATCCGTTTTACTGGTCTCCTTTTGTGCTGATCTCTGTGCGCCAGAGTGATCTGCGGTGAGTTTCACTTAGTTATCCGGTAAGGGAATAAACTCGTCATCACCAGGTACAGAATCAAACCTGCCTGCCACCCAGTCCTGTTTGGCCTGCCCGATCCGCTCTTTTGATGAAGACACCAGGTTCCACCACAGATGGCGTGGGCCGATGGTTTCCCCGCCCAGCACCATAAACTGAGCCTCTTCGTGAATCTGAATATCGACATCGCCTGGCTGCAATACAGCCATGGTGCCTGATTCAATGCGGCATTCCCCGACACTAACGATGCCTTTAGTGATATAGATACCGCGTTCATCGAACGGACTCTTCAGGTTGAAGCAATCGTTAGCAGCAGCTCTTACATCAAGATACAGCGTTTTCGCATGGGTTTTTACCGGTGAAGTGATATCACCATAACTTCCCATGATTACCCGTACCTCTACGTTGCCATTGCGCCATATGGGCATCTGGTCAACTGGTACATGTTCAAAAGCCGGTGCAACTTCTTCTTTCCCGTCCGGCAGCGCCATCCAGCACTGAATGCCATGCAGTGGCCGGGCCTGATCCAGGGTTGCCTCATCGCTGCGCTCAGAATGTACGATGCCGCGGCCAGCGGTCATCAGGTTAATTGCACCTGGCTGAATGAGCTGAACATAGCCCAGGCTGTCGCGATGCAATATCTCTCCCTCAAACAGATAGGTCACAGTGGCAAGACCTATGTGCGGATGAGGCCGCACATCAATGGCAACATCAGGCGCGAGAACGGCAGGTCCCATTTCGTCAAAGAAGATGAAGGGGCCGATCATCTGTTGGTCAGCGCTGGGTAGCACCCTGCGAACGGTGA
>JAGRIO010000440.1 GCA_020443225.1 Pseudomonadales bacterium | reverse complement strand
ATCCTCTTCGTCATGGCCTGGATGGCAGGGCTGTTTTACCTGCCCCGGATTCTGGTGCACTACACCGAAGGGCTGGCAGCCGGTGAAGATGTCAGGCGCCTCATCACTATGGGTAACAAGCTGTTTCGCTTCTCCGGCATCATGGCTGTCATTGCCCTCAGCTTCGGCCTGTGGCTGTGGCTGGGTTATGGCATCGGTGGCATGTGGCTGATGGCCAAGCTTTGCTTCGTGCTGTTGCTGCTGGCTTACCACGGTCAGTCCTGGGCCTACGTCAGAAAAATGAGTGCCATGGAGCCGATTCACAGTTCCCTGTACTTCCGGATCTATAATGAAGCAGCCCTGCTGATCGTGATTCCTATCCTGATATTCGTGACGGTAAAACCTTTCTGAAAAATTCTTTACCCGGCGGCGACAGGTATTAGCATCCCGTACGTAAAGTCAGTGCAAACAAATTTTTCAGGAGAATACCAGCCATGAAACCCATACTGACAATTGCACTGACGACCGCCTTGCTGGGCGCAGGCGCGGCCTATGCTGACCGCGACGGATTCAGACAGCACATCATCGATAAGCTTGACACCGATGGTGATGGTCAGATTTCACTTTCGGAGTTCAGACCACCCAGAGACCGCAGCCCCATGGCTGACGCCGATACTAATGGCGATGGTGGCGTTTCGCTGGACGAGTTACAGGCCCATATGGCTGCGCGTATGGCAGAACGGGAAGCGGAGCGGGCAGAGCGCAGAGCAGAGCACGCAGAACGGCTACAAGCCAATTTCAGGGAAATGGATGGCAATGGTGATGGTCTGGTCACTGAAGACGAAGCTCGTGACAGCATGTTCAGCCATATGGACAGTAATGGCGACGGTTACCTGACCGCAGACGAGATGCGCCGTCCGGATCGTGACCCACATGCCCGCGGCGGTTTTCGTAAGCATGGCTACGGCCGGCCAGGTGACGATGACTGAGCAGGCTGACGACCATGGAAGCCGGCTCGCCGGTGACGGTCCAGAGGATCACTAACGGCTTTGAATACTGCAGATGAAAGTCAGCTTGTCAGAAGGGTCAGTCAGGGCGATCAGGTGGCTTACCGCAAGTTGCTTGACGCTCATCTGCCCGCTGTCACGCGCTATGTACAGCGTATGCTGACGCGACCGGGAGATACCGAAGACATTGTGCAGGAGGTCTTTCTGCGGCTCTGGACTCAGGCTGCCGGCTTCGATCAATCAAAGGCCCGGCTGTCGACCTGGTTACACAACATCGCCCACAATCTCTGTATCGACCTGTTCAGGAAACAGAAACGAATACAGCTGACAGATGAAACCGGAGACAGCACTGGTGGCGAAGAGCCGGAGGTTGTGCTGGCAGCCACAAACCGGTCAGCGATAGTCCGCAATGCCCTCAGCAGCCTGCCAGAACGGCAGCGAAGCGCATTAATACTGAGTTACTATCAGGGGCTGTCAAACAGGGAAACTGCCGACATTCTTGAACTCAGCCTGCCGGCACTGGAATCACTGCTGGCACGGGCCAGAAGAACCCTCAAACAGGAACTGCAACAGGAACCGGAACAGTAGCATGGACCCAGACAGATTCAGGACAATTGTTGAAGCTTTCGGCGCCGACCCGGAGCGCTGGCCCGAGGCAGAACGGACCGCAGCACAGGCGTTTCTGGCTTCGTCACCGCAGGCACAACAGCTGTTAGCTGCTGAGCAGGATCTGGATGCCCTGCTGGACACCGTGCCGGCGCCGGCAATAGCAGACCAGAGCGCTGGCATCCTGGCCAGACTACCGGTAGCAGAACCCGCCCTGATTGAACGTCTGACAGACTGGCTGATTCCCGAACGAATGAGCTTTGCGACATTCTTCAGACCTGCGCTGGCGGCCGCCCTGCCTTTGCTGGCGGGCATTTACCTCGGCCCTATGATCAACCTGACAGATACTGAAACAGTTAATTACTGGGATGAAGAAGTCTATTTGCTGACCCTGGAAGACTCAACTGAGGTACAGATGCCATGAGTGAGCAACAAACCATGAAGCCCGCCCGTGTCCCGGCCTGGATCAAAACGGTGCTGGTCATTTCTGTCACGCTCAATTTGTTGTTCGTGGGGGCAGTTATCGGACGCATGATGAGCCACCCACCAGAACACCGGCTGCCGCCACATCTCGGCTGGATGATGCGGGGCATTGATGAAACCCGGCAGGCCGGTCTGAAAGACCAGCTACAATCCTACGGCGAAGCCATCAGACCTTTGCGTAACAACATGCGCGATGCTGTGGATGATTTTCGTCGCATTATCTCAGACCCCGACAGTCAGGAAGCCGACATGGCCGCTGCGCTTAGCCGGATGCGCAGCGCCAATAATGACTACCAGACCCGCATGCATGACATGATGCTGGAAATACTGGTTCAGCTGGCACCTGACCAACGTGAGCGGGTCGCTCGCTTCCTGGTTCGTGAACACCGGCGACCGGACCGCGAACGGCAACATGACGACCGTCCGCCACCCCCGGTTGACTGAAGCTTTTGGCGGGTTCGGTTATACTGCGCCGTCAATTTTGACCCAGTGATG
>JAGRIO010000439.1 GCA_020443225.1 Pseudomonadales bacterium | reverse complement strand
CACAGCCTGGGTAATCATGCGACACCTGAAGAGGGTCGTTTCGGCGAACGCACTGAAGAGTCGCGCGCCTACCAGTTCGGCGACCCGTTTCATTTGCATATGCCCCGCACTATACGCAACGCCATAAACCGGAACGGACCCGGCGCACCCGTCCGGCTGACGCCCGACGACTTTGAAATTTATCGCAGCGAACTCATCACTCAGACAGCGACTGTGCTGATGGTTGATCTTTCATGGTCTATGGCGCTGCGCGGTTCATTTCAGTCCGCGAAAAAAGTTGCCATGGCTCTGCATCATCTGATCAGCAGCGCCTATCCCCGCGACAGTCTTTATGTGTTGGGATTCAGCGCCTTCGCCAGAGAAATCAAACCACATGATCTGCCCTATCTGCAGTACGATGACTATCTGCTGGGCACCAATATGCAGCATGGCCTGATACTGGCAGAAAAGTTGTTGGCAAAGCATCAGCAGGGAAGTCGTCAGGTGATCATGATCACAGATGGTGAGCCCACTGCACACATTGAAAACGGCCAGCCGGTCTTCGCCTATCCACCCACGCCAGAGACCATCTCAAAAACCCTGAAAGCCGTTCGCCACTGCACGACGCGAGGTATCACAATCAACACCTTCATGCTCGATGAAACGCAGTACCTGCGCGCATTCATCGACCAGATGACCCGCATAAATGGTGGCAGGGTGTTCTATACCGAACCGTCAAACCTGGGTGAATACATCCTCTTCGACTATGTTCAGAACAAGAAAAAGAAACTCCGGCGCTGAGCGCATGAGCACCTGCACCACCTCCTGCTTCCACATCACAACCCTGCCTGCAGCGCTGCATTGAACCTTCCGGTACACGTCCGGAACCCACCCTTACGGACGAAAACGTCCATAGCCGGCCTGCTTTCACCACCCACCCCTGAAAGGCTTCAACTGAGCTGAAAAGCCTCGCGCACGGCACCACTTTGAGGAAAAATCCATTTTTTTAAACTTTATATTTCAATGACTTAGAAATTTTTTTAAATTTTTTTTCATTTTTTCTACTTTTTTATTGAGGGTTTTTCTTTCTCATACGTTACAATCGCCACCGGGCCAAAACAGGTGCCGGTGAGGCTGCCTGTTTCCGATCACAGCGGATGGTCCCGGGGCAGACTTTCAAAAGAAGTCTGAATAGCAGTTATCCAATTCGTTGGGGGTTATCAATGGTTAAGAAAAACCACCGGACAGGCGTGATGAACGTTCTGACGGCCGCAGCTGTATTTGCAACAGGTGCGACGTCCCTGCCCGTATTTGCTGAAGACAGCATGATGGAAGAAGTTGTTGTAACGGGTTCCCGCATTAAGCGTGGCGACTCCACCAGCATCAGTCCCATCTCTGTACTTTCAGAAACAGAACTCAAGGCATCAGGTAATCTGACGCTGGAAAATTTCATTCAGGATATGCCAGCTGTAAATGGCGGCGACTACGGGTCAGGTGTAAACAATGGCAACCCGGGTCATGCCACAGTGTCTCTGCGGGGGTTGGGACCTAACAGAACGCTGGTGCTCGTGAATGGTAAACGGCCTTCTTCTGCCGCCACCAATGGTTATGTCGACCTGAACGTTATCCCGACAGCCATCGTTGAACGCATTGAAGTGCTGCGGGATGGTGCATCCACTGTCTATGGCTCTGACGCCATCGCTGGTGTGGTTAACATCATCACCAAAAAGAACTTTGAAGGTGTGGACATTGACTTTGGGTACGACGTCACTGACGAAAACGACGGTGATCAGTACAACCTGTCAATGGTCTTTGGTAATACCTTCGACAAGGGTAACTTCGTACTTGGTGCTCAGGTCACAAAACGTGACGAGATTCGCCAGGGCGATCGTTCCTTCTCTGCCTGCCCGTTTTTCGATGATGGCACACAGAAAATCTGCGGCGGCAGCCCGACCACAACACCGGCACGATTTGTACCACAGGTTGATAACGTGGGCGGCCAGGTTGTTGATGGCGGCGTTTCCCGCGCTTTTAACGCAGCAACCGATTCTTTCAACTATGCCGCTCTCAGCTACCTGACGACACCACAGGATGTCTTCAGCGCCTATGCTGCAACCAACTATGAGGTGGTCGATTCCAGCTCATTCGGTACCGTAGTTGCCGGCCTGGAACTGAACTACAGCAATCGTGAATCTGATCAGTTGCTGGCACCGGTTGGTACTTTCTGGAGCCCGCTGGTACCTGCTTCGCACCCTGACAATCCTTTCGGGGACATTCTGTGCGCTGGCAATCCCCAGTGTACGACACCTCAGGCTGTGGCAGTTTCACGTCGGGTCACTGAATCCGGTGGTCGTAGCTTCGCACAGGATGTGAATGCCTGGCGTATCGGTTTCAGCCTGGAAGGTGAGCTGACCAATGGCTGGGTGTGGGATATGTCTTACAACCTGTCCAAGTGGGAAGATGCTCAGCGTGATGGCGGTCGTGCTGTTCGTCCTCGCATCGACGAAATGCTGGACCCTGCACTGTGTGCTGCCAGCACCACCGGTTGTCCCGGCGTATGGAACCCGTTTGTAGCCAACAGTATGACTGCGGCGCAGGTAGCCTACGGTTTTG
>JAGRIO010000438.1 GCA_020443225.1 Pseudomonadales bacterium | reverse complement strand
AATACCGGTGCGGGATGTGGCGGAATCGCGGAGGTTTTATACCGAAGTTCTGGGTTGTGGTGTCGGCCGGACTTCCGATAAATGGGTTGACCTTAACCTCTATGGGCATCAACTGGTTTGTCATGAAGTTCCCGGTGACATTGGCGCGCCGTTACCGACTAATCCTGTCGACGGTCATGACGTGCCGGTACCTCATTTCGGTGTGGTACTGGAAATGGATGCGTGGGAAACCCTCGCCCAGCGTCTGCAGGATCATGGTATCCGGTTCGTCATAGAGCCCTATGTGCGGTTCAAAGGTTTGCCTGGTGAACAGGCGACCATGTTTTTCTATGACCCCAATGGTCATGCCCTCGAGTTCAAGGCGTTCCGGGATATCGATACCGAGTTGTTCAGGACTGACTGATTCAGACGTTGACTCTGGCCCAGGCACCCTGGCGCCAGAACCAGCTAAAAATCAGCGACGGACCTGCCCGGTAACCGAACTGGTGCAGGCTCCAGACGCCGATCAGGCCATAACCCAGCTCCGGGCCTATCAGCCAGGCGCCGGGCACCAGGATAAACCACTGCGTGGCGAAGTTAATCCAGGTCACCCGTTTTACATCACCGGCGCCATTGAGCATATTGGCAAGCATATAGCCGACACCGTTAAACATAATCATCACGCCCAGAATTCTGGTCGGAATGATGGCTAATTCGCGGGTTTCCGGGTCGGTGATCCACAGTGATAACAGCGGGTCAGGGAAGAGCCAGAATGGCACGCCGAGGATTGCCATCGCAGAGACGCCCAGGCGAATCGTATCCCAGGCCCAGCGACTGGCGCCTACTGCATCCCTCTCTCCCAGCGCGTGACCCACCAGGGTAGCACCGGCTGCTCCCAATCCCCAGGCCGGCAGGCCCACCAGATTAATGAAATTGATCAGTACGCTGTAGCAGGCCAGCTCGCGGGTGCCGATGATACCGACAATACTGTAAGTCGTGGTGAGCGCCAGGGTATCCAGTAATTGTTGCATGCCAGCGGGAACCGCTAAACGTGCCACATTGCGGACTTCTGTGAGACCCGGAATACCGCCCTTGTAACCATAGGGCTGGCCGTGTTTAAGCCCCAGCCTCAGGAACATGACCGCGCCGGCCAGCGATGCCAGGAAGGTGGCAAAGCCGGCGCCTTCAGCACCCATCTCCGGCATACCAAAGCGGCCGAAGATAAAAACGTAGTTCAGCAGCACGTTGGTGATGTGCATCGTGACCATCGTCGGCAGGTATACTCTTGGGCGGCCAAGGCCATTCCAGAACCCGGTGTTGGCAGCAATGAAGCCGACGAAGGTCGATTGCAGAATCAGCCAGCGGATGTAGTCAATACCCGTGCTTACCACCAGCGGGTCGGGATTGATCAGCGGGAAAATTACGGGAATCGCGAAGTACAGTAGCAGAGCAGAGGCCGGACCAAAAATGGCAATCGCCACCAGAGCGCCACGCAGATACAAGCCGCACTCATCCAGTCTGTTCTGGCCCCGCCGTCTCGACACGGTAGCCTGCACGGCAATTGAGAAACCCTGTAACAGGCCGAGATAAATATTCGAGGCGAAAGAAGACAGGCCCACGGCACCCAATGCGGCATCTCCCAACTGGCCAACCATAGCGGTATCCACCAGCCCCAGCAGTACGTTGGAAATCATTGCCCCCATAATGGGAATGCCGATACTCAGGATGCGGCTGGTACGTTCAGCGGGTGGGAAAAGCACAGGCAGGTAAGACCCAGGTGGCAAAATAACGCGCGATCATAGCATGGCGCGAAATACCTGTAATCGTGTAACAATACGTCCTTTGTTCTGACCATCATCAGGGGTGCGAGGGACACCAGATTACCGATTTGTTCAGGAGAAGTGCTGCACTATGAGCAGTTGTACAGAACACTATACCGATGTTAATGGCATGACCATGTGCTGGTTCGAGTGGCGGGCCGACCTGCGCGAGCAGGGCACTACGCTGCTGGTTCACGCGACCGGCTTTCACGCCCGTTGCTGGGATCAGACTATTGCCCACCTGCCTGATCGTCACATTATCGCAGTAGATATGCGGGGACATGGCAGAAGTTCAGATAACGGGCCAATAACCTGGCATACCTTCAGCCAGGATCTTATCGAATTTGTCCGTGCACAGGATTTACGCATCACCGTTGCAGCAGGTCATTCCATGGGTGGGCACTGCCTGACAGAGTGTCTCGCGGCAGAGCAGGCGCGGTTTGACCGCGCAGTGCTGGTGGACCCGGTTATCCTCGACCCCGCGCACTACCAGCAGACTGAGTCAGAGCATACCCGGTTTCTTGACGAGGCTGGCAACCATCCGGTGGCTAAACGCCGTAATCACTTTGACTCCCCGGAAGCCATGTATCAGAACTTTCACGGGCGCGGTTCGTTTGCTGTCTGGGAAGACGCCGTGCTGCGGGATTATTGCGACTACGGCTGCCTGCCGAATCCGGAAGGCGCGGGCTACGTACTCGCCTGTCCGCCGAAAGTGGAAGCGACGATTTATATGACCAGTTCGGCTAATAATATTTACGGCGTAATAGGTGATATCAGTATTCCCGTCACTGTATTGAGGGCGATGGAAAGGGT
>JAGRIO010000042.1 GCA_020443225.1 Pseudomonadales bacterium | reverse complement strand
CTCAGCGTTCCTAGCTGGTTGTCGCTGCTGAAGCAGTGCTTGATTTGCTGTCACCGGATTTGCTGTCGCCTGACTTGCTGTCACCGGTACTACCGGCGCCAGCTGTATCGGCAGAGCCACCGGAAGCTGAACTGCTGTCGCTGTTAACGCCGTGAAGCACGTTCTTTTTAGAACCGGTCTTAAAGTCTGTTTCGTACCAGCCTGAGCCCTTCAACCGGAAGGCGGCGGCAGATACCAGCTTGTTCAGACCCGGTTTGGCGCAATTAGGGCAATCTTTCAGCGGATCGTCAGAAATCTTCTGGATTTTTTCCAGTCTGTGACCACACTCTTCGCACTGATACTCATAGATTGGCATGACACCATTCCTCTTGATTTTCTGCTGATTTCACGGGAAACGCGGCCGCGCATTATACCTTAATACTCTGCAATGGCGAGAGCAGGCGCCGCTCCGGAAAATCCCGCCGACGGAGCCCTGATCTGCGCACATGGAAGGCCGCTGCTAAACTCATGACTGAATGCGCACAGAGATGCAGATAATGGACAATCCGGACACACTCATATCAGACAGCGACAATGGGGACATCCGGGAGATTTTCAAGCTGCTGACAGAGTTCAGCACAGCACGCGATCCGGATCTGTGGTTTCTGGCCAATATGTCCCTGGCCGCAGAAACGCGTCTGCCTCGCTGGCGGGGCCGGACCCTGAAAGGTCTGCAACTGGCGTTGACCATGAACAGGCTGGCAGATGACCGGTGCGATCCGGCACAACTCGCCATGGCCTGGCTGGCGCACGACATCACGATGGGTTTTCTGCCTCTCAGACTGCTGCAGAATAAACAGCCACTCAGCCGCGCAGACAAACGACTGATCACGACCCATGTCCGGTCTGCAGCAGATCTTCTTCATCGCATGCAGGGCTGGGACTCAGCCAGAGAAATGATCCTTTGCCATCACGAACGGGCGGATGGCCTCGGATACCCACAGGGTTACTCTGATTCTGAATCCTGCGACGGGGGCCGGATCATTGCGATTACCGATGGGTATATCAGCCAGACTGGTAATCGGCTGCAGGGCGTTATGGAGATTAACCGCCACATCGAAACGCAGTTTTCACCATTTTGGGTCACTATTTTTAATGCTGCGGTGAAGCAGATCAGCATCCCGGTATAAATGTGTAGGAATGACCGTAAAATGCCTGTTTTTTTAGGAAAATGGTCACCTCGAGCCTTGCTAGGCCAGTATCAATCATATATAAAAGGCACCACATAAGCGGTAGGCAAAAAAGACCGTAATTTCAGGTTCAAACCCGCGTTCTTCAACGTTGGGGAGCGGGTCTGAAGGTTCCGGATTGCACATCTCTTAGAACCAACTCATTAATACCGACCTAACAAAAAAAGGATTAACGAATGGCCGCAAAGAAGGCACCAGCTAAAAAAGCCGCTCCCAAGAAAGCAGCACCAGCGAAGAAACTCCCGGCAATCAAAGAAAAGTACACCAAGAGCGCTATTGTGAGTGAAATCGCCGCAAACACCGATCTCAGCAAAAAGCAGGTTGGTGCAGTTTTTGATGAACTGAACAATCTCATTGAACGTCACGTTAAGAAAGGTGCTGTTGGTGAGTTCACTCTGCCCGGTCTGCTGAAAATCAAGACCGTGAAGAAGCCAGCCCGGAAAGCCCGTAAAGGTGTGCCTAATCCTTTCCGTCCTGGCGAACTGATGGACATTGCCGCCAAGCCAGCCAGCACCAAAGTTAAGGTACTGCCGCTGAAGGGCCTGAAAGAACTGGTCTGATCAGCTCAAGCGTTACTTTTAAAAGGCCGCTGAATGCGGCCTTTTTTTTAGGCAGTAATCCAAAGTCAGGGGTAATTGCCAGTAAACTCACAGAACGACGCGGCAGCACAAAGATGTTGGTAGCAATTCAGCAGACAACGCTGACAACATTAGCTGCCTTACCGGGTCAGAGTATCCAGTAACCTCGGGTTGATTACATGCCGGGCATGTTCAGTTAGCCTCAGGTGATTGATAGAATCCGACCCTCACTTAATCTCAGGTCTGAAGATAACCAGAATGAAAGCATCGCGATATACGATTTCGACCCTCAAGGAAACGCCTGCCGACGCAGAAATTGCCAGCCATCAGTTGCTGATTCGCGGCGGGTTTATTCGCAAACTCGCTTCCGGAATCTACAACTGGATGCCCATCGGTCTGAAAGTTCTGCAGAAAATTGAGCGCATCATCCGGGAGGAGATGAACGCATCCGGCGCCCAGGAAGTGTTGATGCCGGTCGTGCAACCCGCTGAACTGTGGGAAGAATCAGGTCGCTGGGGAAAATACGATGACGGCTTGCTGCTGAAGTTTACCGACCGCCATAACCGGAACTTCTGCCTGGGACCAACCCATGAAGAGATTATTACCGAGATCGCCCGCAACGAACTGCGGAGCCACAAGCAGCTACCGGTAAATTACTATCAGATTCAGACCAAATTCCGCGATGAAACCCGCCCCCGGTTCGGCGTCTTACGGGCACGCGAATTTATGATGAAGGATGCCTACAGTTTCCATAGTTCACAGCAAAGTCTGCAGGAAACCTACGATCTGATGCATGAGACATACAGCCGGATATTGTCCCGTATGCAGCTGGATTTCCGGCCCGTGCTTGCCGATACCGGCAGTATCGGTGGCAGTGCATCGATGGAATTTCATGTTCTCGCCGATTCAGGCGAGGACATTATCGCCTTCAGTAGCGACAGCGACTACGCGGCCAATATTGAAATGGCTGAGGCTGTCGGACCCGAGCCCGAAGCGACGACACCTGAAGCCACCGAGGATATTTCAACGCCAGGCATAAAAACCATTGCAGAACTGGCTGCATTCCTCAAGATCGATCCGGCCCGGACGGTTAAAACCCTGATTGTCAAAGGTAGCGAAACACCGCTGGTAGCTATCGTGCTCCGTGGCGATCATGAAATGAACAAGATCAAGGCAGAGAAGCTACCCGAAGTGGCAGAAACACTGATCATGGCCAGTGAGGAAGAAATACGTAACGTCATTGGCGCTGGTACCGGTTCACTGGGTCCGCAGGGATTAAATATCCCCCTGCTGGTTGACCGGGCCGCAGCAGCGCTGACCAACTTTGTGGCTGGCGCCAACCGGGATGATTTCCATACGCTGAACGTTAACTGGGAACGGGATTGTGGAGACTTCCGGGTCGTCGACGTCCGCAACGTTGAAGAGGGCGATCCCAGCCCTGACGGCAAGGGTACGCTGCGTCTCAAGCGCGGTATTGAAGTCGGCCATATTTTCCAGCTGGGTTACCGTTATTCAGAGGCCATGAACGCCACAGTGCTCGATGAAAATGGCAAAGCGATCACCATGTTGATGGGCTGCTATGGTATGGGTGTCAGCAGACTGGTTGGGGCCATTATCGAACAGAACCATGATGAGAAGGGCATCATCTGGCCTGCACCCATTGCGCCCTTCCACTGCATCATAATTCCTGTCAATGGTCATAAATCCGCGGCTGTGGCAGAAACCGCTGAACATATCTATAAAGCACTTGGCGCCGCGGGTATCGAAGTGTTACTGGACGACAGAGATGGCGTTCGACCCGGTGCCAAGTTTGCTGACGCGGAACTGATTGGCATTCCCCATCGCATTGTTGTTGGTGACCGTGGACTCGACAAAGGGGTGGTCGAGTATGTAAACAGAAGGTCAGGAGAATCTGCCGAGATCAGTACCCACCAGATCGCTCAGTACCTCATTGACCTGGTTAAAAGCGACTCTGACAAATAGTCCTCCACGCGCGCGCGAACTTGACCAGAGAGATTTCGGGGACTATCTGTAAAGGTATCGATTTTACTTTGCAGGTAGTCCCATGAGTCTGTATGAATCACTAGGCGGTGAGCCCGCTGTCGATGCCGCTGTTGAATTGTTCTACAAAAAAATCCTCGCCGACGAGAGGGTTTGCGATTTCTTTAACGGCATCAATATGGCACGCCAGAAGCGCATGCAAAAAGCCTTCCTGACGGTAGCCTTCGGCGGGCCAAATCACTACACCGGCAGCGGGCTGCGCAAGGCGCACAAGCGGGCCGTGGACTTTGGACTGAACGACAGCCATTTTGACGCCGTCATTGAGGACCTGAGAGCCACATTGATGGAACTGGGCGTTCCTACCGACAAGGTCAGAGAGGCGACCGCCATTGCAGAGACTACCCGCAACGACGTACTTTGCCGGTAGCCCTTGCGCCACAGGCCTTCCTGCTTCAGTTGCTGTCGAGCTGAGCCAGCAGAGAGGCTTCTGTTTGCGGACCTACCAGCGTTTTCAGCAACTTTCCTGCTGGATCAAAGATAAGCGTTGTGGGTAACACTTGTGGCGTCTCAACACCCAGTTGCGCGCTGGGATTAGCACTGAACACCGGGAAAGTGATCTTCATTTTGCTGACCTGAGCACGCATTTCGTCGCCCTCCGGCTCATCAAAATTAACGCCCCATACCGTCAGCCGGTCCCTATGGGTATCCGCCAGTTCATTCAGCTCCGGTATTTCCTTAATACAGGGTCCGCACCAGGTCGCCCAGTAATTCACTATCAGATATTTGCCACGCAAATCTGCAAAGCGATATCCCTTCCCTTCTGTGTCGTAAAATTCAGGTTGTTCGCAGCCACTCAGCAACAGGGCGGATAACATCAGGGCAATAGCAATTCTCATCGTTCAGGTGTTTCCTTGTTAACAATTTTTTCATTAAGTTTGATGTGATATTTGATCCTTGCCACTGCTTTCAGCCTGGAACAAATGGCTGTCCCGGAAAATCAGCCGGTTGCACTCGCACCGGCCGGAAGCTGGACTAAGAGGACCGGACAAAGGCAGGTTTCAGGCTGACTTCTGCCACCCGGCTCTGGAACAGCGACTCAATATCAGTATTCAGCAGAGACTGATCATGTTCAGTGACAGCGTCGATCTTACCTGCCAGGACGCCTTCCCAACCCTGCTGATTAATGACATTCCGAGGCATTGGCCAGGGTAGTTCTGTATACAGGTCCCAGATCGTAAGGTCACTGAGGTCCCGCGTCAGAACCAGACCGCCCCGGTCAACAGAACGAATCAGATCCAGCGACATCAGCCACTGCCGATAATCATTCCAGTCTTCCAGTGCGATCTTGTGGCCCAACTGCTGAATGTCTTCTTCCTTTACCACAGCACCGGTCTGGTGCGCCTGATGAAACAGTTCAAGCAGCGCCAGTATCTGCACCAGGGGTGCTTCCAGCTGTTCCGCTGCAAAGGATCGGTAGATGCCAAGTCCCTTCACCAGTTCTGCACCGACTAATACGATGGTCCAGGAGATATAGATCCACAACAGGAACAGTGGTACTGCCGCAAAGGCACCATAGATCACCTGAAAGCTGGACCGGGACATAACGTAGCCAAACATCCATTTCGCCATTTCGAACGCAATGGCTACCAGCACGCCGCCAACTGCTGCGTGCCTGAAGGCGACACTGCAATTTGGCACAGCCTTGTAAATCAGGGTGAACATAATGGCACTGAGAATGACCGGCACAAACCGCAGTGCCGTCGTCGCATCCGCAACCCCGGTAATCAGGGGCAGCGAGAGAATGTAGGTGGTGATAGCGAACCCCATGAACAGGAACAGCGGCGTCAGCGAGAGGACAGCCCAGTACATCAGAAACCGCTGAAACCCCTGCCTGGGTTCTCTCACCCGCCAGATTTCATTGAATGTGCGCTCAATGGTAAACAGCATCAGAATTGTTGTGACAGCCACCAGGATCAGACTGGGCACGCTGAGATTCTGAGCCTGAGTGGAAAAGTCACGCAGATACTCCTGCACCACAGAAACGTTTTCCGGAATGATATTGCTGAACAAAAAGCTCTCTACCCTGCCTGAAACGTCGCCGAAAGCCTGGAAACTGTTAAATATGTTGAAAATTGCGTACATCACCGTCAGACCGGGCACCACAGCAAACAAGGTCTGGTAAGTCAGTGCAGCCGCTGTTGACTGACAGCCATCTTCGATAAAACCGCGACCCACCTGTTGCAGAAATCCGTAGGTGTGTCGAAGGTAATTCTGAAGTCTGGTGATTGTGGGACTGGACATAGCGGAATTATCTGCCGGTTGCTTGTTGGTCCTGAGGCAGGTCATTACAATTCACCTCAGAAATTCACTATCAGGTTTAACCATGAATCAGGTCACAATTTACCACAATCCCCGCTGTTCTAAATCACGGCAAACACTGAGCCTGCTGGAAGAGCGTGGTATCGCGCCAGAGATCGTATTGTATCTGGAAGATACACCGGACGCTGATACTCTCCGGTCTTTACTCGCAAAGCTGGGAATGACACCGCGGGAACTGATGCGCAAGGGTGAGGATGCCTATCAGGACCAGAACCTCGCTGACGAAGGTCTCACTGATGACGCGCTGATTGAAGCCATGATTGCAACACCCAAACTGATCGAACGGCCCATCGTCGTCAATGGCGAGCAGGCCAGACTGGGTCGGCCACCTGAACAGGTGTTGGAGATTTTGTCTTAAAAACCAGGCTGTCAGCTGCCGGGGAATATTGTCTGCCTGCGTTCATTCTGCGGATGAACGCACCGGACACAGCAGGCTCTGTCTGTCATACCGGCATCGACGATGCATTGGTCAGAGAATATGCCAGGTCAGTGGATAATTTTGGGACGGGATTCCGGTCGGTGAGCCATATCACCCGGCTCTGAGGCCATCGTTTCCTCTTCGCCGGCCATCTCTTCCGGGCTGCGCACTTCATAGCGGCGGGTAGATACCTCGCCATCGAGCACGTCTGGCAAAACCTTCAGAAACTCCTCCATGTGCTCGGTTTCAAAATGGTCCTGCAGCGCCTCCACAGATTCCCATTCCTGAAACAGCATCAGGGTATTCGGGTCAGACAAGCCTACATAAAACTCGTAGCTGATACAGCCTGCCTCTGCCTTGCTGGCCACAGACATTCTCTTCATCAACTGCAGCGCCTCTTCCCTGACATCTGGCTTTACTGGAAAAGTCCCATGGACAATGATCATAATCGGGGTGCTATTGGTGAAACGTTTCGAAAAGTATACTCCTAATTCAGTTGCCCCAACACCCATGGCTTTCCTTATATCGGTGCAATCCGTCCGCTCAGGTTTGATTCCGATGAACGGCAAAGGGCGACCAGGCCTGTGCCACCGGCATCACCTCGAGCTGATTTATATTGATATGTGGAGGTAACTGGGTGACCCAGAAAATGATCCCGGCGACATCCTCTGCCGACAGAGGCTGCATACCTTCATAGACCTGTGAGGCTTTGGCGGCATCTCCGTTGAATCGAACCATTGAGAATTCTGTTTCGCACATGCCGGGCTCGATATTGGAAACGCGGATGTTCTTACCCAGCAAATCTGTCCGGAGATTTCGGGAAAACTGCTGTACAAATGCCTTGGTGCCGCCGTAGGTGTTTCCGCCCGGGTAAGGCCAGCTGGCGGCAACGGAACCGATATTCACAACATGACCGCCACCCCGTTCAGTCATGCCCGGCAGAATCGCCCGGGTCAGATACATCAGCCCCTTGATATTGGTGTCTACCATGGTCTCCCACTCATCCAGGTCGGCCTCATGGGCCCCACCCAGTCCCAGCGCCAGACCGGCATTGTTCACCAGAATGTCTATCGCAGAGAATTCCGCTGGCAGATTGTCCGGCAGATCGCTGACCGCCTGCCGGTCCCGCACATCAAGCCGGACCACGTGAACATCGCAGTGTTGTGAGAGTTCAGCCTTGAGCGCTTGCAGCCGTTCTTCGCGTCGGGCACAGAGCACCAGACGGTGCCCGGCAGCGCCGAATTTTCTGGCCGCAGCCTCTCCGAAGCCTGAGGAAGCACCGGTAATCATGACAGTACTCATGCAGACTCTCCGATCAGACCAATGTGATTTGCCACCATGGCATCGCGTATTTCATCAAGAATAGCCGGGTCATCAATCGTCGCCGGCGTGTCGAAAGGTTTATTGTCTGCAATTTTGCGCATGGTCTGGCGCAGGATCTTGCCAGAACGGGTTTTCGGAAGACGATTCACAATAATTGCCCGTTTGAAATTTGCGATGGGGCCAATTTCCTTGCGAACCATTGCAACCAGGTCACCCTGCAGATGCTCAATCTCCGTATTGACGCCATCTTTCAGCAGCAGTAAACCTACCGGCACCTGGCCCTTGTCCCGGTCTTCAACCCCAATCACCGCACATTCCGCTACCGCCGGATGGGCAGCGACAATTTCTTCCATTTCACCAGTAGAAAGCCTGTGGCCGGCAACGTTAATCACATCATCTGTCCGCCCCATGATGTAAAGATACCCTTCTTCATCAATGTAACCACCGTCACCGGTGTGATAGTAACCGGGGTGATGGCGCATATAGGACTCAAGATAACGTTCGTGATTGCCCCAGACAGTCGGCAAACAGCCGGGCGGCAGCGGCAATTTCACTACGACATCACCTTCCCGGCCTGGCCCCTGCTCCTTGTGGTCTTCAGACAGGATCTGCACATTAAAGCCTGGCACCCGGAAGTTAGCGGAACCCGGTTTCGTGGTACGGGGTTCCAGTCCCATCAGGTTACCGGCAATGGGCCACCCGGTTTCCGTTTGCCACCAGTGATCGATAACCGGAATCTTCAGGGTTTCACACAACCATTCATAGGTTGACGGATCCGTGCGTTCGCCTGCCACAAACAGACGTTTAAGGCTGCTGACATCGTATTTCGCAAGTTCAGTGCTGTCCGGGTCTTCCTTACGGACCGCGCGAAAAGCCGTTGGCGCGGTAAAGAAAACGTCTACCTTATGGTCGGCAATGATGCGCCAGAAAGTGCCGGCATCAGGTGTTCTGACGGGTTTCCCCTCAAACAGAATAGTGGTGCAGCCTGTGATCAGCGGGGCATAAACGATATATGAGTGCCCCACGACCCAACCTACGTCAGAGGCAGCCCAGTAAACATCACCAGCATCAACACCATACACCGCGTCCATCGAATAACGCAGTGCAACGGCATGTCCGCCGTTGTCACGAACTACACCCTTGGGTTTCCCGGTTGTTCCCGAGGTATAAAGGATGTACAGCGGATCAGTCGCGCGCAGCGGCACCGCGTCTGCTGGTGCCGCCGACTTCAGGGCATCCTGCCAGTCGACATCCAGTTCACCCATAGTGGCCTGTGCCTGAGGCCGCTGCAGAATCACACAGTGGTTCACCTTATGCTCAGCGATTCGCAGCGCCTCATCCAGCAGGGGCTTATATTCAATTACCGAGGCAAATTCGATGCCACAGGAAGCTGACAGAATGACGCAGGGGGTGGCATCGTCAATCCGGGTTGCCAGCTCACGTGGTGCGAATCCGCCAAAAACCACAGAGTGCACCGCGCCAATTCTGGCACAGGCGAGCATGGCAATCGCTGCTTCGGGAATCATCGGCATGTAAATGATCACCCGGTCACCCTTTGCCACATTCAGCCCCCTGAGCACACCGGCAAAGCGGGCAACCTCATCCCTGAGCTGACTGAAAGTATAGCGGGTGACAGTGCTGGTCACAGGTGAGTCATAGATCAACGCGGTCTGCTCGCCTCTGCCCTGATCAATGTGATAGTCGAGAGCCAGCCAGGCAGTATTCAGTTCGCCGTCAGCGAACCACACATCGTTGTCGTTGGCATCTTTGCTGAGTACGCTGGTGGGCTCACGGAACCAGGAGATATTCCGGGCCTTTTCCCGCCAGAAACCGGCAGGGTCAGCGATCGATCGTTCGAATTCTTCTTTATAGCTGCTCAAGGTTTATTTCCCTCAATGATTTGTAAAAAACATTAACATTTTCGACTTCAGGAAAAAACGTCAGGCAAAAAAAAGGCCCCCATCCGGGAGCCTTTCTGCTGATAACGTCTGGCGTTATTTCTTCGCTTTAGCCGCTTTCTTAGCAGTCTTTCCTGCGGTTTTCTTAGCAACTGCCTTGCCTGCGGCCTTTTTGGTCGCTGCTTTCCTGGTCGCTGCTTTCCTGGTTGCTGCTTTCTTGGTTGCTGCCTTTTTGGCCGCGGGCTTCTCAGCTACGACTTTCTTCGCGGCGGCTTTCTTGCTGGCGGCTTTTTTGGCAGCCTTCTTCGGGGCCACAGCGCCACGATCTTTCTTCATGCTGTCAAGCGCAGCCTTGGAAGGCTGTGCCGCAATCAGATCCTTGTAGGTTTTGGAACGCTTGGAAATATTCTTGTGGTCTACATAGAAGTCGACGGCCTTCTGCCATGCACCTTCAAGGCCGTGCAGATTGATGGATACCGTGGTGTTAACAATTTTGCCAACTTTGGAAGACATGATACCGATCTGGAAAACCGGCGTTCTGGTGCCGCTCTTTTCTGTCTTCATGCGGAACAGGATGCCCCGCACCTTGCCGTCCTTATCGAAGAGTGCAGTTTTTGCTGCTTCTTCTTTCGCTTTGGATTGCAGCTTTTCAAGCACTGCATCACGCTCTTCGGCCTGTTGCTTGACTGCAGCCTTAGCCGCACCGCGAAGACGCTTACCATTTTCCTTCAGTGAGAAATACTCCTGATAAGTTTTGCCCGCGATCTGCCGTCTGACTCTGAACCCGTGGAAACGGGTCGTATCCAGTAGTTCTACGCTCATTTGCTCATACCTGTCTGGTCTGGTTGATAGTCGTTGATCCGGTGGCCGGATCAATCCCTGAAGCCTTGCCCCTCTTTTGATGACAACAGCGCATTTCCTGATAACAACAGCGCAATGTTGGCTGAACCTGCTGAGCCTCTGACTGACGACCCGAACGGACCGGAAACATCCGTACAACCAACTTCTGTCTAGTGCGCGGCATTTTCCACATGGCCAGCCGTTCTACAAGGCTTATTTCCTGAATCCGCCGTCTGACAGTACTAAAATCGTCAGATTGTCGCGGAAGATACCGAATTTTAGCTCAATGAAAAAAAAATATAAGGGGGGAATTGGCGCAATACGCGGGAAAAGAGCGGAATGAAGACTTAGCCAGGCTGGTTACAGAGGCTTACCGGACTGCCGGAAAGCCTCTGTGGCACGGGCTGACGGGAAGCGTCTGCCCAACGGTTGGGACGGTTAACCCGCTGCTAAACTGACAGCACCTGCCTCAACTAACGAGTCGATTTCATCATCACTATAGCCGGCTGCTGCCAGTACGACCCGGGTATCTTCGCCCGCCAGACGTGAACTGTGAGTCGCTTCCGGTTCCGTACGGCTGAACCTGGGCGCAGGCGCGGGCTGCAGTACACCATCCATTTCGATAAACGTCTTCCGGGCCTGATTATGCGGGTGTTCCGCGACTTCCGTCAGGGCCAGTACCGGCGCAAAGCAGACATCGGTACCTTCCATAATTTCGCACCATTCCGCCCGGGTCTTCTGCCGTATCACCTCCGCCAGTGCTTCCTTCATTTCCGGCCAACGACCTCTCTCCAGCTGCTTGCCGAACACGGCGGGGTCGAGCTCTGCCTTTTCCATCAGCAGGGCATAAAACTGCGGTTCGATAGATCCCAGAGAAATATACTTGCCGTCACTGGTTTCATAGGTGTCATAAAAATGTGCACCACCATCAAGCATATTGTTGGCCCGTTCAGCACTCCAGATGCCAGCGGCCTGCATGGTGAAGAACATTGACATCAGTACTGAGGCGCCATCGACCATGGAGGTGTCAATGACCTGCCCGTTACCTGACTTCTGGGCTTCGAGCAGCGCACAGACAATGCCATAGGCCAGAAACATACCACCACCACCAAAGTCACCAACGAGATTAAGCGGCGGAACCGGCTTACCCCCCTTGTTCCCGATAGCATGCAGCGCACCGGAGAGTGAGATGTAATTAATATCGTGGCCCGCTGCATTCGCCATAGGGCCATCCTGGCCCCAGCCAGTCATGCGACCATAAACCAGCTTCGGATTGCGCTGCCAGACGTCCTCTGGCCCAAGACCCAGTCGTTCCGTCACGCCCGGACGAAAACCTTCAAAGATCACATCTGCCCCTTCGCAGAGTCTGAGGATCACCTCCTTGCCTTCAGCACTCTTGAGATCCACTGCGATGGACTTGCGTCCCCGGGTCAGAACATCGATACGGCGCTGAGAATCATTACTGGGGCGGTCCACCCGGATGACTTCGGCGCCCATATCCGCGAGCATCATTCCACAAAAGGGTCCCGGCCCTATTCCGGCCAGCTCAATCACTTTATATCCAGCTAGTGGTCCCACACTTACTCTCCTGATAGTTAAAAAAAATCTGGTCTATTTAGTCACAATCAATATTGGGGGGCAACATCGCCTGCAATTCCTGCATCCTTTGCTAGACTCAAGGAAGGATCAGTAAAGGCCCGATGCCGTTACTGCAAATGATGCTTCAGCCGGGGTGTCTTTTGCCGCCCCGGATGTCACTAACCGCCAGCACAGGGAAGGAATTTCATTGGCTACACCCGAAACCCTCGTCAAATACGCCAGCATCAATACCGCGATGGAAATCATCAATAGCGGTACCCTGCGGTGGTCGTCGCCGGAACTCTTTAACGAGCCCTGGGCCGTACGCTTCAATCCGGAACTCAGCTTTGACCATCACACGGTCAGCAAAGCCATGCTCAGAGCAGCCACCGCCATGATCTTCACCCGTGATCTGCCCGCCGGAAATCTGGACCATCCGCTCTATAAGGCAATCAGACGCTGGCGTGGGGAAGATCGCTTCCATGATGAAAACGAGGCCTATGAGGCTCTTTCCGAACTGCTCGCCCCAACACCTGAAACGCTTCGGGGTAAGCTGGAAAAAATGATCTGCCAGTGGCAGGCACTGGTAGAGACCGCCCGGGTGATCTGTTTTTCTGAAAACCACCGTGAGCTGCGCTGCTGGGAGAAATATGCTGACAACTATCGTGGCGTTGCCCTGCGCTTCGCCCGCCGGAACGCCTTCGCCAATCCTGAGCCCGTAGACTACACAACCACGCGTCCGAATCTGACCACGGTAAAAGAACAGGTAGATGATCTGGTCGGTATCCGCGCGGCAGAAAAGCCAGCCAGCTTTACTTCTCGCTTTCTGATGAAACCCAGATCTGATGCCCAGGAAAAAGAGTGGCGCTGTATCCGCATCATGAATGAGGAAGATCTGGATTGCGGCGAGGATATAGAAGACTGGTATATGGATGAACCCTTCCATCCTCAGGACCTGGAAGCCGTTTATCTGGGCTTCCGGATGAGCGAATACGACCGAGAGACATTCAGTCAGCTGATTCGCAGTGCCTACCCCTCTGTCACCATCTACCAGAGCCGGCCACAGGAAGATCAGTACGAACTGGATTTTCAGAAGATCAGCTGAAAACCTTCAAAATCCTGCCAGTTCCGCTATCATCGCACCCACTTACATTGGGAGAATACCGATGAGCGAATTACTGGACCACATACTGCTTGAACCATCGGCTGAAGCCAGAGCTACTGTCATCTGGTTGCATGGTCTGGGGGCCGATGGCCATGATTTTGAACCCATAGTACCAGAGCTGAACTTACCGGAATCCTCAGGCATCAGGTTCATTTTTCCACACGCACCGGTCAGACCTGTGACTATCAACGGTGGCGCTGAAATGCGCGCCTGGTATGACTTCACGCCCCACAGCGAGTCAGGCAGTACCGCCGATATCGAAGCTTCCGCAGAAGCTATTCGCGCCTTTATCCGCCATGAAAATGAACAGGGAATCCCCACCGAAAAAATTGTCCTCGCGGGCTTCTCACAGGGTGGCGTCATCGCGCTTTACACAGCCCTCAGACACACCTCGCGCCTCGCCGGCGTGGTAGCACTGTCCACCTATCTGCATGATTTCAGAGCAACAGAGGCAGAACGCACCGACGCCAACCTCGCCATCCCCATTCTGATGGCACACGGTACCTACGACCCGATGATTCCCATCATGCAGGCAGCCACATCCCGGGAAAATCTCATCAGACTGGGCTATGACGTCAGGTGGCTTGATTATCCGATGGAACATCAGGTGTGCCTTGAAGAAATCGAAGAAATTGCCTGGTTCCTGCAGGAAGTCCTGTGACTGCACTGCTGGGTGATGACTATGTACTGCGCGCCACTAGTCCTGACGACTGGCTGAAGGCGGTTACCGCAGATTTCCCGGCTTTCCTGCAGGACCACGCCGCCAACGAGCGGAAAGCTTCAGCGATGGCGATGTCTCTCGTCGCTCACTATCCAGACCGGGCCGTACTGGTCGAAGCCATGATTGACCTGGCACTGGAGGAACTCAATCATTTTCGTCAGGTGGTCAGACTGATGATACCAAGAGACATTCCCCTCGCTGCCGATGAGAAAGATCCTTATGTCAATGGCATCATTCGCAGGATCCGCAAAGGTCCCGACCTCTATTTTCTGGACCGGCTGCTGACAGCCGCTGTTATCGAAGCGCGGGGCGCGGAACGGTTCAGGCTGGTAGGCGAAGCGATGAGCGAACCGGATCTGGCCGTCTTCTACCAGACTCTGGCGCGCTCTGAAGCAAACCATCATCAGCTGTTTATCCGGCTGGCCCTGACCTATTACGACGAACCTGTTGTTGCCAGCCGCCTGTCCGAATGGCTGGATATCGAAGCCGAGGTCATGCACGGGCTGGAAATACGGGCCAGACTGCACTGAATGGTGGCCCCGGACAAAGCCACGGCAAAATATCTGGCGCAGCATGCTGCAGGCGAAACGGCTGCGGCCAGCCTTATTCAGCGAACCTATGAACACTGCCTTGTCATCCCGGCCTGTCGTGAAAGCGCGGCCGGGGTGAAGCGCGTCTGGCAGCATCTTGGCAGCGACTGCCTGATCATTCTGATCATCAACACCGGTTCAGCGGAGGACAGCCAGACCCGTGAGCTCTGGCGCGATCTCAGTGGTGAAAGTCCTGACAACGCACCCTGGGTGCTACGGCAGGATCCAGGACAGCCTGACCGCCTGCTGATTAACCGCTGGCACGACGACCTGCTGATTCCCGTCCGGCAGGGGGTCGGACTGGCCAGAAAAACCGGGGCTGATATCGCTCTCGCACTGATCAGCGAAGGCCGGATCCGGAAACCGCTGATCCACACCACTGATGCTGATGTGATATTGCCTGCTGACTATTTTGATCAGATCAGCAAACTTGATAAGGACACGGCCGCCTGGATTTACCGCTTCCGGCATACTGCTGATGAGTCCCTTCGCCTTGAATCGCTGCTGTACGATGTATCGATGCACTATTACGTCAGGGGACTCAGACTGGCTGGCAGTGGCTATGCCTTCTTCAGTATCGGCAGCACCCTGGTCGTCAGCGCAGCGCACTACGCCCGGGTTCATGGATTTCCCAGACGCAGCGCTGGCGAGGACTTCTACCTGCTGAACAAACTCGCCAAAACCGGACAGATTGAGCCGTTGTCAGGGGAACCTGTCAGCATTCAGGCCCGCCTGTCTGACAGGGTGCCATTCGGCACGGGACCGGCACTGCGCAGCATCGCAGCGCTGCCTTCGCCCCTGCAGGATTATCGCTTCTATCATCCAGAGACATTCCGTGCTCTCGCGGCATTGATCAGATTGATGCCAGAGTTTCTGGATCCGGGTCGCAGCGTTACGGCAGCCGACCCTTTCTGGCTCGCGCCCTGGCTGGAACAGTCCGGTTTCCTGCAGGCGATGCAGACTTCTTCGCAAATCCGCTTAACTGCCAGTCACTGGCAGCAATTCTGTCATGAGTGGTTTGATGGATTCCGGACCCTGAAATTTATTCACTTCATGCGCGACAACTACTATCCATCACAACCGCTGTCGAGTATCTGCGAAACAGAGTTTCTGCCTGTAGCTGCGCCAGAGAACCCGACTGATCTGGAACGGCTGCTGGAACAGATCGCAGCAGAGAATACGGAACCTGCCCGCTAATCAGATCAGATTTGCAGCAATGCAAAGGCTTATAATGCCACCCGTCAGTCAACCGACTCATCCCAGAAAACGAGGTAGTGAATGAACATACAACCCTTCAGCATCAACATCGCCGATGAGGTTCTGGTGGACCTGCATAATCGACTGCGGAAAACCCGCTGGCCTGATGAAATCGGTCAGCCATGGCAGTACGGGACCGACAGGAAATGGCTGCAACAGCTCGTACACTACTGGCTCAATGATTTTGACTGGCGCGCAGCAGAAGCAAGACTCAATCAGTTTCCTCAGTTCATGGCCGATGTAGAGGACCGCAAGCTCCACTTCATCCATGCCAGATCAACCCACAGTAACGCCCTGCCTCTGGTAATGACTCACGGCTGGCCAGGATCAGTGGCGGAATTTGTTCACATCATTCCTATGCTGACTCAACCGGAACAGTTCGGTGCCCCGGGCGCGCAGGCATTTCATGTGGTTTGCCCCTCAATGCCCGGCTACGGATTTTCATCGCCACCGACAGCACCAGGGTTTGACCAGAAACGGGTCGCAGAAGGTCATGTACAACTGATGGCGGCCCTGGGATATCAACGCTATGTTGCCCAGGGAGGTGACTGGGGTTCACCGGTGAGCAGCTGGACCGCAGTCCTTGCGCCAGAGCAGGTCTGTGCGCTGCACCTGACTCTGGTGTTCGCGGGTTATCCCAGGCATAAGTCAGATCCTTTTGCGGGCGTCACTGAAGCGGAGAAACAGATTCTGGCGGAACGTAAGGCCCATATGGCGGAAGGACTGGGTTATCAGGCGATTCAGGGCACTAAACCTCAGACACTGGGGTACGGGCTCAATGATTCGCCGGTTGGCCTGGCTGCCTGGATCAGTGAAAAGTTTCACAGCTGGTCGGATTGCCATGGAGATATCGAGTCTGCGGTGTCCCTCGATGACCTGCTGACCAATATTATGATCTACTGGGTCACCGGCTCGGCTACCTCTGCAGCCAGACTCTATTACGAATCAAATCATGTGCAAAATAATCTGTTTGAACGTGGTAAAATCGCGACCCCGACAGGATGTGCCATGTTCCCGGCCGAGCTGCACCAACCCCCCAGAGCCTGGGCCGAAGAGTTGTACAACATACAACACTGGACCCGCCAGCCCAAAGGTGGACATTTCGCCGCACTGGAACAACCTGCTCTGCTGGCTGCTGATATGCGCGCATTTTTCAGCCAGTTCGGATAGCCACCAGGACGAATCATTGGTTACGTCTGGTATTCATCTCGTCTTCCCTGTCAGTGTTCCGGCGTCGTCAGTGAAGCAGAACAACAATTACGGTCATACATGAATAAAGTATTTATAGACGGGCAGGCCGGTACAACGGGCCTGCAGATTGAGGCACGACTCGCCGCCAGAGATGATATTACGCTGCTGGAGATTCCGGAGGCTGACCGCAAGAACGACAAGGTTAAGGCGGCCATTATCGCAGAAGCAGACGTGGTGATTCTGTGTCTGCCGGATGATGCAGCACGCGCCACAGTAGCACTGGCAGCAGCACATGATACCCGTATTCTTGACGCAAGCACTGCACACCGGGTGGCTGACGACTGGATCTATGGCATGCCTGAATTACAGGCTGAACAACGGGAAGCGATTCGTAATGCACGCCTTGTTTCGAACCCTGGCTGCTGGCCCACAGGCTTTCTGTTGGCTGCCGCGCCGCTGGTGGCAGCGGGAATCATCAGGACCTCT